>CAZPMV010000009.1:19341-27519 GCA_964587335.1 uncultured Anaerolineales bacterium | reverse complement strand
TGGAAAGACTGCGCGACCCAGCCGCGCATAGTCGAGAGCTTCTACCCCATCAGAAGCATCTGCTACTAGGGATCGCAGGAGACATACGTACACGCCTTGTGCGCTACCGAAGCAAGCGGGAGACGAGTGAGGACTACTACCCCAGGATAGAGAGCGCACGTGATAACTTGGGGAACATCTATTCGTTTGGCAAGTCGGTCAGCGTGCCCACCGGGCACGGGCTACGGGTAGGCGACTGGCTAGAGTTCGTGATCGCGGCAACGGATCCACTGGGAGACCCGTTGGAGTACCGGCTGGTCGCGGGCAGCACCGTCACCATCCCGTGGCAGGGGAGTCACTCAATGCAGCTCACCATCGCTGAACGCCATGTGCGGAAGCGATTGGCAGTGGTGCTGCAGGTGCGCAGCCAGAGGGAATACCACGCGAAGACGCACTACGATGATAGGGTGATATTCAACTACGAGGTCCTGCCGCCAAGGTCAGAGATGGCCTGAGGAGGCCCCCGGGCGTGGTGTGCTACCAGCGACTGAGTGGGGCTGGGTGTGCCGATGGCGGCGATGAACATAATCGCCAGTGAGGCCAGTTGCCGAGGTGATCTCTCACCGGTACGAGGTCTTCCTGAGCTACAACGGCGCCGACGAGGCGGCGGTGGAGCGCCTGGGCCGCCGGCTGCGGGTCAGCACGCCACCAACCGCGTCAGTTCATGCACGTCGTCCAGGTCTTCGAAGTGCCACACTATATCCACCAACGGCGCGATGCGGTTCTCCTCCAGCACGTGCCCCACCAGCCAGCGGAACTTCTCCTCCACGCGGCCTTCGTCCCACCCCTGGGGATACCTGACGCCGGCCTGCACCTTCCCCGAAGCGAACTGCTGCCCATCCTTCAGCGTGATGGTCACGGCAGCAGCGTATTTGCCGCCGGGCTCTCCTGCCACCGCACGCCGGTACAGCTCGTTGAGTTCGTCCGTTTCCACCGCTTCGATCTTGCTGGCCAAGGCCCGTACCCGCTCGTCGCCGAGGTGGTGCTCCAGCATCTGGTCGGGGCCGATCTCGCCGTCGAGGAGCAGTGCCGCCAACGGCCAGGCGGTGTTGAACTGCGCTTCCTCGGTGGTGGCCGGCAGCTTCGTCCCCAGCCGTACCATCTCGTGGAACCCTTCCAGGCGAACGTGGGCGATGTCGTCCGCTCCGAAGTCGTGCTGGCGGAGCAGGCTGCGTGCGGCGTCCAGAGCGGCGTGCGTCCAGGCGCAGCAGGCATGCTCCTTGAAGATCACGCCGTCCACCATGATGTAGTGCTGGCCGATGTTGGCCACCCAGTGGCGGTAGCGCTCGCAGCCCAGGATGCTGGGGATGCCGGTGAAGCCATGTTGGGCAAGTTGGGCGGAGATGATGCCATTCATCGCCCCCCAGCCGATGCCGTGCTTGACCATTGCCGGGTGATCAATGTCCCGCATCATCGGCAGGTTGGGGGCGTGGTACTCGGCGATGCCCAGGGCCTGCTTGATCTGCTCCGGCGGCAAGCGCAGCAGATGGCCGGCCGCGGCTCCGCAGGCCACCGAGCCCCACGAGCCGCACGCCTGGTAGATGGCGTGGTGATCGTGCCAGATGCGGGCGGTGCGGTGCGCCACCTCGTAGCCGACGACCATGGCCGTCAGCATCTGTGCGCCGCCCAGCCTCAGCTTTTCGGCCAGGGCCAGCGCGGTGGGGAAAATCTGCGCGCCGGGATGGCCCTTGGTGTAGAGGGCACAGTCGTCAATGTCCAGACCGTTAGCGGCGTAGCCGTTGGCGAAGGCCGCACCGATGGCTGAGGCCCGCTTGCCGTGCAGCAGGATAGTGGCCTCGTCGCCCGGCCAGGTTTCGACGGCGAAGTCAGTTGTGATGCGGCTGATAGGGGTCAGCGTGCCCACCAGCGTGGCCCCCAGGACGTCCAGCAGAGCCATACGGGCCTTGCGCTGCACCGGCGCAGGGAGCGCGTCCCATGTCACGTCGGCGATGAATTGGGCTGCCAGGTCGTTTCCGTCTTGCATGTGAGTACCCCGCTGACAATTTCTCAGTTGTCGCTATTTCGAATCGCCGGACTTCAGAATGTACGTGATCTCCTGCCGGACGCTGTCTGGCAGCGGTTCTGGCCGGTGGCTTTCCATCAGGCTGATGGTCTTTTCCCGCAGCCGGTCGCCCAACCGCTTGCCGCCAGCCGCCAGCCAATCATCAACCCGCTGCCGATCCCACAGCGCCGGCTGCCACAGCTTGCGGAAGTGGCGCAGGGTGTGCTTTGCGGCCAGGAAATTGCCCCCCGGCCCCACCTGGTGGATGACCTCCAAGGCCAACGCTTCGGCATCCAATGAGAACCCCTCGACGAAACGTCGCATCATGGAGATGACCTCGGCGGTGAAGACGATCATCTCCGGCGAGGTGGTCAGCCCTGCCTCCAGGTAGCCGACGTCGTGCACCAGGTTGTGGCCCGCCAGCAAGGCCACCAGCACCGAGAAGGCCGCGTCGGCCGCCGCTTGCTCGTCCATGAGGCAGCTATCGGAGTGGCCGGCGTAGCCCCAGGTGGGCAAGCCGTAGAAGCGGCCCATCTCGGCCACGGCCAGGCGTGCCAACTGAAATTCCGGCGCGCCGTAGACGCTGATGGTCGTCTTCATGTCCATGTGGTGCAGTCCGCTGCCGTAGACGAAGGGGGCGCCCGGCTGCTGGAGCTGGTGAATAACCAGGCTGCTCAGCACCTCGGCGTTGCCCAGCGCCAGCCCGCCAGCCAGGGTAACCGGCGCCGTGCCGCCCATCATTGGTGCTGGCGAATGGACGATGGGCAAGCGTTGCTCGGCCATGTACAACAGCTTGCCCGTGGCCGTCTCGCTGTGCTGCAGCGGCGTGGTGGGCTCGGAATAAAGGAGCAGCGTAGGGTGGAGACGCAACTGCTCCATCCCGCCCGCGGCCGCGGCGGCCATGGCCACGATGGCCTCGCAATCGGCGCGGTCGTCGCAGACGAAGACCGCGGGCTTAGTCGTGTGCTCTAGCATCAGCGCGTACTGCTGCCGGTAGACATTGGCCGCCTCCAGGCTTTGCCCTGACGGGCTCAAGCCCGAAGGGTCGGTGGGGCCCGCCCTGAGCCCCGTCGAAGGGATGCCCATGCTCATCACGAAACCGATCTCCGGCAGCGCGTCGCAGACGTGGAGGCAATCCACCACGTCGGCGGTGGTGAACTTGCGCCGCTCGCCGCTGCGGGGATCGAGGTAGTTGGGGCAATCGGAGCCGGGGCCGAAGTTGACCGTCCGCCCTTGGGCAGGCTCAGGACAGTGCCCCTCCAGCGGCACCGCTGCCTCGTTGCTCCTCCTCTTGCAGAGGACGACGCGCGATGGCGGTTGCTTCAGCGCCCATTCCACCAAACCGGCGGGCAGATGCGCTATGTTTTCGTCAGTGATCACGGCATCGGTCTCACGCAGCAGCGCCAGCGCCCCATCGTGATAGACGCGCACGCCCGTGCGGTGCAGGGTCTCCAGCGAGGCGCGATGGACGATCTCGCACTGCTCGCGGGTCAGCATCGTCAAGCGGGGGAAGGGCATGGTTTCGTGAGTCACACGATTGTCTTTCTACGGCGGCCTGGAAGGGCTGATCCTGGCTCGCTCATGCTCAAGGCATGATCACGGTGCGGATGCTGGGCCCGAACGTCTCCAGGTCGTCCAGCGCGGCGTTGATGGCCTCGGCGTCCAGGGGCACGGTGCGGGTGACCACTGACGACAGATCCAGCGCACCGCGGCGCACCAACTCGACGAGCAAGGGCAGCTCTTGCAGGAGATGGTCGGAGCAGCCGATGATCTGGGCTTCTTTCAGGATGACGTCGCGGTAGGAATTGATCTCGAAGGGCTGGTCGGCGAGGCCCACCATCACGGCTCGCCCGAATAGACCTAGCGACAGCACCGCCTGCTTCATCGTCTGTGGCAAACCAACCAACTCCAAGGCCACGTCCACACCGCGCCCTCCGCTCAGCCGTTTGATCTCGGCCACCGGGTCGGTCGTGCTGGCGTTCACCGGAATAGCACCGTAGCTTTCCGCCAGCTTCAGCTTATCATCGTTGATGTCCACACCGTACACGTCCAGCGCGCCGAAGGCCCGCGCCAACTGCACCGCCGAGATGCCCAGCCCGCCCACGCCGAAGATGGCCACGCTCTCGCCCGGCTTCAGATCAGCTTTATACAGCGCGTGGAGCGACGTGGCCGAGGAGCACATCATGATCGCGCCCTGCTCGAAGGGGATCTCTTCGGACAGGGGGATGGCGTTGCGCGAGGGCACGACGATGTATTCGGCGTAGCCGCCGTCCTGATACTTGCCGATCATTGAGCCTGTGGTGCAAAATTGCTCGCAGCCCTGTGCGCAGTAGCGGCAATCGCCGCAGGTTACAAGGTAGTGCAAACACACCCGGTCGCCCGCCTTGACGTTCCTGACCGCAGCGCCGATTTCCTCGATCATGCCCGCCACTTCGTGCCCCAGCGTCAGGGGCAGAGGATGCACCGGCGAGACGCCGGCGCGGTAGTGCATATCGGAACGGCAGATGCCCGCCGCTTTGACCCTGACCAACACGTCCTTAGCGCCCACAGGGGGCAGGGGCAGTTCCTGCATTTCCAGAGGCTGCCCTGGCTTGACCAAACGAACCGCTTTCATCGCTGCCTCCTCAATCACCGATCCCTGGTACCTGGCCTTCGCGCGCCTCTGCCGCTTGTAGGATGGCCTCGATCTTTTCCGCCGCACCGGCGGGCAGCGGCGGCGGCCGGTGGGTGGCCAGGATCTCCCGCAGCCTGGCCCGGATGCGCTCGAGCATCGTCTGCGCGCCGGCCGCTTGCCAGGTCTCCCACGGCTCTCGGTCCAGGAGTGTGGGCACCCAGATTTCGGCCCGGCAGTGTTTGGCGGTGTGCCGCTCAGCCATGAAGTGCCCGCCGGGACCTACCCGGTCAATCAGGTCGAGCAGCAGCGTGTTCTCGTTGACCACCACGCCGCGCAGGATGCGCCGGGTCATGGCGATGATCTCGTCGTTCATGACCAGCGATTCCAGCGAGCCGATGTCGGCGCAATCGAGGAAGCCCGCGTCGTGCACCAGCGTGGCGCCGCTCAGCCCCGAGAGGAGCACCTGCATCGTAGACTCGATGGCCGCCTGCAAATCCAGTTGCTTGGCCTCGGAAGCGCCGGCGGTGCCCATGAAGGGAATACCCAGCCAACGGGAGATGTCGGCCATCGCCGCGCCGAGCAGGCTCATCTCCGGCGAACCGTAGGCTGGCCGCCCGTTGCGCAGGTCCATGGCCTGTGGCACACCCCCGATGCACACCGGAGCCCCCCGCCGCTTGAGTTGGATGATCGCCAGCCCGCTCAGCGCGGCCGCCAGGTAGACGACCAGCGCCGAAGCGCCGGTCACGGGAGAGCTCGCGCCCAGGCTGGGGCCGCCCAGGTAGACGATGGGGATATCGTGCTCCGCAGCCCAGAGCACCTTGGCCAGGTCTTCATCTGTGTGTACCAGCGGCGACTGGAAGGTGGCGAAGATGGCGAAGTGGGGCCGTTGGCGGAAGGCCGCTTCGCTGCCGGAGACCGCCACCGCCATCTGGTAGATGTCGGAGACGTGCGCCGCGGAGTAGGCCCAGGGGAGGATCGGCTTGCCGGTGTTGGCCACCATCTCCGCGTACTCGTAGACGGGCGCCAGGGTGGGGGTCACGTCGCTGATCAGCCCCAACCCCATGACGTAGTCAATGTGCTCCAGGGCGTCGCAGACCCGCGCTGTGAGGCCGGGATCGCCGCGGCGAACCTTGCGCCGCTCGCCCGTCTCCGGGTCCACGAAGTAAGTGCAGGTGGGGCCGGGGCCGAAGTAGACTCGATCGGGCACGACCTGGATGCGGTGTTTGCCGTCTTGTCTCCTGAGCTCGCTGAGTGGGCGTCCCCAGAGGGTGAAGGAGCGGGGCGCGGCGGCGACACCATCCTGGATGATGTGCGGGGGGATGCGCAGGCGCGAGCCTTCGACGCTGGCGCCGGCACCGGCCAGCAGTTCCCGCGCCTCAGCGTTGCGCACCTCGACGCCGGTGCGGTTCAAACACTCCAGCGTCGCCAGGTACACCTTCTCGATTTGCCGATCCGAAAGCACGCGGAACTGCGGCGTCTGATGGGCGGAATAGTTGGTGTCCAAGGGATGAAATCCAGAATTCAAAGCTCAAAGCTCAGAGTCCAAAGGCCTGCCCTCGTACGAAGACTAAGTTGGAATGCGAGTCTTGAGCTTTGAACTTTGAGCTTGAGGGCTTGCCTGCTGTGCACGCCCTACACTTCGCGTACGTCCATGATTTCCTGGCCTTCGATTTTCTCCAGAGCGGCGACGATCTCCTCTTGGGGCACGTTCCGGATCTTGATCACCGCATCCCATTTCGTGGGGTCTTTGAGGGCGGGAGAGCCACCGCAGGCGAGTATCCCCCATCCCTGGGCGCTGATGGCGCTGACGAGTTTGGCCAGTTCGCCCTTTTGATCCGGCATGCGCACCGTGACCCTCACGCCGGGCAGGCGCGTGGCCAGCATCTCCATCAACTGGGCCAGGAGGTCAATCTCGGTGATAATGCCCACCACGATGCTATCTTCCAGCACGGGCAGGCAGCCGATCTTGTTCTCGACCATGATGCGGGCCGCTTCTTCCACGGTGGCGTCCTTCTCTATGGTGATGATATCTTCGGCTTTGACCATCACGTCGCCGATGGTCAGGTTGGACAGGAATCGAGTGATCTCCCAGACGTTCAGACTGCCCAGCGTCGCCGGCTGGACCAGCAGCGTCTGTCGGGTTGCCAGGCCCAGCAGCCGCTTCCCCTTTCCGATGATCGGCAGGTGGCGGATGTTGTTCTCCCCCATGAACCGTTGAGCTTCAATGACAGGCATCGTTCGCTGAACCATCAATGGATGTTTCGTCATGTAGTCTTTGACCAGCATAATCTCCCTCCAGTGAGGTCACTGACGGCTGGGTTTTCACGCCTGGCGCTTTTCACCTGACTGTCACGACCGGCTCGATCTGGCGCAGCTCCTCCAGCGGGATGTGGCAGTAGATGCGATGGCCGCCTCCCGCATCCCGACATGGCGGCTCCTCCCTCTCGCAGATATGACCAAGCTTGCGCGGACAGCGGGTATTGAAGCGGCAGCCGCTGGGCGGATTAAGCGCGCTGGGCACCGTCCCGCTCAGGCGAATGCGCTTCTGCCCGGCGCGGGGGTCGGGGATGGGCACCGCCGAGAGGAGCGCCTCGGTGTAGGGGTGATAGGGGGGCGCGTAGATGGCCTCGGCGGGCCCGATCTCGCAGAACTTCCCCAGGTACATCACAGCCACGTAGTCGGAGAAGAAGCGCACCACGCTCAGGTCGTGGGCGATGAAGAGCAGGGTGGTGCCGTATTCCTGTTGGATCTCCAGCAGCAGGTTGAGCACCGCGGCCTGCACCGACACATCCAGCGAGGAGACCGGCTCGTCGCACAGCACCAGGTCGGGTCGAGCGGCGAAAGCGCGGGCGATGCCCACGCGCTGCTTCTCGCCGCCGCTGAGCTGGCGGGGCAGACGGTCGTAGTAGCGCTCGTCCAGCTTCACCGCGTCCAGCAAACGGATAACCTCGCTACGCACCTGCTGGCGCGGCACGGTCTTAAAGCGGCGCAGCGGGCGCCCGACCTGATGCCCCACGGTGAAGGAGGGGTTCATGGTCGAATCGGGGTTCTGGAAGATCATCTGCAGCTCTTTGATGAGCGCCAGGTCCCGTTTCGACACCGGCACGGAGATGTCGAAGCCCAGGAACTCCACCTTGCCGGCGGTGAGCGGCTCCAGGCCAACGATGGTCTTGGCCAGCGTGCTCTTGCCGCAGCCCGATTCGCCGACGACGCCCAACGTGCACCCCTTGGGCACTTCGATGCTGACGTCGTCTACTGCCTTGACGTAGAGCTTTTTCCCCAGGCCTATCAGAGAGGCCACCGATTTCTGCTCTTGCTCGTAGTAGGTCTTGACATTCTGCAGACGCAGGATCGGCTCCGCGGCTTCCGCTTTGCGCGCGGCCAACGCTTCTAGATCGGGAATCAAATCCTCTGACGGTTGCCATTCTTGGGCAGCGATCTCTTCGGCGAAGAGACAACGGACGAAGTGGCCCGGCGCTACCTGACGTAACTCAGGGTGGGTCTGCCGGCACCGCGGGCGGGC
>CAZPMV010000009.1:15893-19241 GCA_964587335.1 uncultured Anaerolineales bacterium | reverse complement strand
GCCGGGTTGTTGAGCAAGGCCATGGCGATGACCACCCGCTGCTGCTGCCCGCCGGAGAGCTGGTGGGGATAGCGCACCATCACGGCCTCGGGGTCGGGCATGTACACCCGCTTGAGCATGTCTATGCACTTCTCGTAGGCTGCCTTTTTGCTGAGGCCGCGGTGGACGATCAGTACCTCGCTCAACTGCTCGCCGATGCGTAGAGATGGATTAAGCGCCGACATGGGGTCCTGATAGACCATGGCGATCTGGTCTCCACGCAGTCGGCGCAGGTCACTCTCCGCCCGTCCTCGCAGTTCCTGCCCCTGGAAGAGAATACTGCCGTCCACGATCTTGCCGTTGCGACCCAAGAAGTTGACGATGCCGAAGGCGATGGTACTCTTGCCGCAGCCCGATTCGCCGACGATGCCGTGGGCCTCGCCGCGGTTGATCTCGAAGGAGACGTCGCGCACGGCCTGCACGTCGCCCTTGCGGGTTTCATACGAGATGGCCAGGTTCTCGACTTTCAGAATGGGTGTCTTGATTCGATGGTCGTCCGTATCTGTGCTCCACTCGGAATCTACACTCATGTCTTGTCTCCTTCTGAGGCTGAGGTTAAGAGCGAGTCGAGAGTGTCTTCATGATTTCGTTTAGGTCGTGAGCTATTTCACTGAGGGCCTGGTCGAGTTTGGCAAAATCCGCTGGTGTCAGGTAGTTTACGTCGCGGGCGACATAGTTCTGACTTTGAACCTCGTAGCATGAGCCGCGGGCGTGCATGTAGAACCTGACCTTGTCCTTGCTCGTCCGCCGGCCGAATGGCTCGGCGATGTTGCTGGTGATGGACACGGGTGCGCGTCGCATCTGACTGGTCAGCGCGTACTTCTCAGATTCCGGAAAGTCGCCGGTCAGCTTGTAAACCAACACCGCGTTTCATGCGCCCTCTGCCACACCGGCATCTCTGTGAAATGCTTATAGCCCACCTTTGTGTCTCCCTTAACCTTGCCCCTTAACCTCAACCTTAACTAACCTCAACCTCACTACTGATAGCGCATCGTCTCTTCGCGCAGGCCGTCGGCGAAGAGGTTGAGCCCCACCACCAGGGACGAGATGGCCAGTGAAGGCCACAGAACAGCCCAGGGGTTGGTCCAGATGTAGCGGCGTCCCGCGCAGACCATGCTGCCCCAATCAGGTGTGGGCGGCGGCAGACCCAGACCCAGGAAGCCCAGCGTGCCGATGGAGAAGACGGCATAGCCCACGCGCAGCATGGCATCCACGATGATCGGCCCACGAGCATTGGGCAGGATCTCCACCCACATGATGTAGAAGGGGTTCTCACCCCGCAACTGGGCGGCAGCGATATACTCCCGTGTGCGGATGTCCATGGTCAGACTGCGCACCAACCGGGCGATGCCGGGCGCGCCGGCAACGGTAATGGCGATGACGACGTTCATGGCCGAGGCCCCCACGGCAGCGATGATGATCAGATAGAGCAAGATGGCTGGAAAGGCCATCATAGCGTCGAGAACGCGCATCACCACTTCGTCTAACAACCCGCCAAAGTAGCCGGCCATCAGGCCAAATGTGGTACCCACGGCCAGGGAGCACAGCACCGACAGAGGAGCCAAGACCAGGATAAGGCGACTGCCGTAGACCAGGCGAGCCCACAGGTCTCGCCCCAGGTGATCGGCGCCCAACGGGTGCTTCGCCGAGGGGCCCAGATTCATGGCGTCGGCGTCTTGTTCCAGCGGACTGTAAGGCGTGAGGACGGGGGCGAAGATCGCCGCCAGGATCCAGAACATGACCAGCGCCAGCCCCACGAGCGCTACTTTGGAGGCCAGGACAGGAGCCATCGCATCTCGCAACCGCTGCCACCGTGACGGGCGGGCAGCAGCAACGGGGACAGCTCGTTCGCTCATGGCCATAACTTGCTCCCTTGTAGGTTGGTAAATTGGTGGCTAATCTACCAGTTTCCGAATTTGCCAATTTCCCAATCTACCAGCTCACGCGTATCGAATCCTTGGATTCAGAAACGTATAGATGATATCAGCCACTAACTGTGTCCCCACAGCCAGCATCACCATCACCATCGCCCCCGCTTCGATGGCGAAGACGTCCTTGTACAGCGCGGCGTCCAGCAAGTACCGGCCCAGGCCGGGGAAGCCAAAAATCGCCTCCACTACCACGATCCCACCCATCAGCCAGTTGACGTGGAGCATGATGACCGTGATAGGGGCCATCAAGGCGTTGCGCAGGACGTGCTTGAGGACTATGCGCCAGTAGGGCAGACCCTTCAAGACGGCGGTACGGATGTAGCCGGTTCCCATCACTTCCACCATGCTGGCGCGCGTGATACGCAGCACGTAACCCAGTTCGATCAGCGTGAGCGTCAGCACCGGCAGGACCAGCATTTTCGGGTTTTTGAAAATCGCTCTCTCGCTTGCGAAAACGGTGGCGCCGGGCAGTAGTTTCAACCAGACGGCGAATATCAGGATCAAGAAAATGCCTGTGGCGAAGTTGGGAGTGGCGGTGGTCATCAAGCCGCCTATTGAGAGGATGCGATCCAGTGGTTTGCCTTCGTTGAGGCCCGCCAGCAGGCCCAGCACCAGAGCCAGGGGCATGACGATCACAAAGGCGATGGCGGCCAGGACAATAGAGTTCTGAAGCCGTCGCAGGAGGGTGTCCGCAACGGGGCGGCCGGTCTTCACAGATTCACCCGGGTCGCCGCGCAACAGGCCGCGTAGCAAAGGGATGTACCCCTTAGCACCGCTCTTCTGCTCCGTCCACCAGCCCGCCGCCTTGGCCCGCATCCAATAGGTCTGGGCACCGCCCTTCTCCCACATGACGGCGCGGTTGTGTGTATCCACCCCCCAAAGAGTGCTGACACCAGTTTCATCCGTCTGCCACCTGTCATTGTCAATGGACTCGACTACCGTGCCGTCCGGCTGAAGCCGCAAAGCGATCAGGTCTTCGCCGTCCAATTTCCATCGCACCAGGGTGCCATCGGTTTCCACCGCCCACCACTCGTAGAACTCGGTCCCTGGCTTCTTTATCCGCCGCAGGGGCATGCCTACCACCCGCTCTGCACGCCAATCGCTGCCCACCAGCCAGGTGACATAGCGGATATGCAACGGCTGGTCCAGCCCTAACTGGGCTAAAAAGGATGCTTCCTGCTCTGGTGTAGCGAACGGCCCCAGGATGTTACGCGCGATGTTGCCGGGCGCGATCTCGTTGATGGCGAAGATAGCTATGGAAACGATGAACATCGTCAGGAGCATGAACCCCAGACGTCGAACGATAAACTTGGCCATGGCAAGTTTCCTTGAAGTTCAAAGTTCAAAGCTCAAAGCCCAAAACTTGTACTCCTCGTCC
>CAZPMV010000009.1:14292-15793 GCA_964587335.1 uncultured Anaerolineales bacterium | reverse complement strand
TCTTCAGCCAGAGCTCGTTGAAGAGATCGTACTGGGTCGGGTGCGCCTTGAAGTTCTGGACCTTCTTGTTCGCGATAGCAAACTTGAATTGCCAGTAGGGGATGCCTACGGAGCCACGCTCGTACTGGATCTCCTCCAGCTTGCACATGATCTTGCGGCGTTCCTCCACATCCAGGGTCCCCTGGGCTTCCTTGAGCAGGGCTGAGAACTCCTCGTCCACCCAGCGGGTCTCGTTCCACGGCACCGGCTTGCCCTCCTCGTCGGCGACGTAGGCCATAGCCAGAACCATCGTGCCCAGCGGGCGGTGCGTCCAGGGGGTGATTCCCAGGTCACACTCGGTCCAAATGTCCCAGTAGGCAGTGGTAGGCATGGTGTTGAGGTTGATGGTGAGGCCCGCCGGGGCGGCGTCCTGCTTGAGTATCTCTGCGTAGGCGACGACGTCCGGCCAGTCGGAGCACACGGCACATTCAACCGTGAGCCCATCGGGATAACCCGCCTCGGCCAGCAGGGCCTTGGCCCGCTCCGGATCGTATTTGGGAATCGGCCTCTCGCAGTACTCCGGATGGACCGGCGCCACGTGGAAGTCCGCGCCCGGGTCCCCTTCACCGAAGTGCGCCAGCTTCAGGATCTTGTCGTGATCCTGGCACAGCTTCAGCGCCATGCGCACCCGGTTGTCGGTCCAGGGATCCTTGTCCACCCGCATGCGTAAGACCCGAGTCTGGGCCGTAGACGCGCCGACCATATTAATGTTCGGATCGTCCTTCAGAGCCAAGAAGTGGTCGGTTTCTGGCTCGCTGATGACGTCCACCTCCCCGCTCTGTATAGCCGCGTTATGGGCTGATGTCTCCCCACCCAGATCAATGTAGATGATCTCGTCCAGGTAGGGCAATGGCTTGCCATCGGCACCCATCTGCCAGTAGTCATCACGCCGTTTCAGCACCACGCGCTCATCCTCAGAGTACTCCTCCAGTGTGAATGGGCCGGTGCCAACCGGCGACTTGATGAAGTCGCCGTCGAAGGTACGGTGATTCATGATCTGCGCCGGGTAGTGGAACAGGTGCTCCGGCACGGCGATCTGTGGCGTATCGAGGTGGAGCTTGACTGTGTAGTCGTCTACCTTCTCGACACCCTCCAGCTTCAGGTAGGACATCAGACCCAGGATCGAAGAACCCACCTCCTCATCCAGCCACTCCCCAAAGTTGAAGACGACGTCGTCGGCGTTGAACTCGTCGCCGTTGTTGAACTTGATGCCCTTGCGGAGATGGAGCGTCCAGGTCTTGAGGTCGTCACTGGCCCCCCACTTCTCCAACAGGTAGGGGTGGGTGAGGTTGTTCTCGTCGGTGAGTGTCAGGTATTCGGCTACGTGACGCGTGGTGTTGGAATTGGCCACCCAGGAGTAGCGAGCGGGATGATCAATGCGTCCCACGATTCCACGTATACGCAGCGTGCCGCCGCGCCTGGGGCCGACTGGCTTCGGTGTCGGAGTCGGCGGCACCGGCGT
>CAZPMV010000009.1:8488-14192 GCA_964587335.1 uncultured Anaerolineales bacterium | reverse complement strand
CGGCGTCGGCGTGGGTGTTGCCTTCGGCGCACAGCCAGCGATCAGACCTCGCGCCGCCGTCAGGGACAGGCCCAGGAGAGTCGCGTAGCGCAGGAACTCCCGCCGGGACATCTTACCCTCGAGATACTGCTCCTTGAGTTCAGGAATCCGCTGATTCATTTTATGTCTCCTTATTGACTCTAAATTCGGCTGTTCCACGGACACCGTAGACTAGGGTTTTTCAGACATCACCTCCTTTCGGGATCGGGATCTCTCGGGAGAGGGGTAGCAGCCCAACCGCGTTGGGCGTTATCCGCACCGAGACGGCCAATGCGATTGGCCTGCTGCCCACCAAGAAGCCCTCCGCTCGACTTTCCGAGGGATTTCGCTTATTCCAGAATGCCGGCCAGCTTGAAGAAATTGGCCAGTAACTTGCGTCCGTCGTTGTACAATGTTTCTTCTTTTTCCGAGAAATAGTAGTACTCGGGGTGGAACTGAGTCCCATAAACCAACGTGCCTGTGCGTCTGACGGCCTGAATCCGGCACACGTCGGTGGAGGCCAGCAGTTCAAAGCCCGGCGGTACTTCTTTCACTTCCCAGTAGTGCGCTTCGAGGAACACCGGTTCCTCTCCCAATCCCTCAAAAATAGGATCCGCTTTGAGAACGCGCACCGGCGTGTAGTCCCATTCCTTGTGATAGCCCGGGCCGAGACCCGGATGAATGTCCTTTTCTCCGGCTTCCAGCCGTCGCATGGGACCGAGGGGAACTCCGTGGGCCAGGGCGATGAGTTGGTGGCCGCCGCAGAGACCGAGGATTGGCAAGTCGGCGGCCTGGATGATGCGGTACATTTCGGCCAGGTCCGCCTCATCGTACTCCGACCAGTCCGCCCCGCAGCCACTGATGAGCAGGGCCTGGATGCCCCACTCCTTGAGCCGTTGGCGGGTGACACGTGAATAGTGCTGTAGCAGACAGGCCTGGCCGGAGATTTCCTCCAGCCTCAGCTTGACCTCCATACGGCGTATAAGAAGGGTGGGCCTTTTCTCCGCATCCTGAAGTACCCTTTCATGTTCGATGTCTACGTAGCAAATCATCCAGGTTCTCCGTGCGGCGAAGCGGGGGTCTTCTTGGTGGACTCACGAAGCTTGGGTTCACACAAGGGTGAATGTCGGGGCAAGTGTCTTTACATTACCACTATAACATATCCCGACGTTCAGCGCAAGTTGAGATGCCCCTCGATCAACCAATACCAAATATCAAGTACCCCTCCCTCATCGGAGCATGGTCAAAGCACGAGCCATGCGCTCCAGGGCTTCCTGGATGTTTTCCATCGAGTTGGCGTAGGAGAGGCGCAGGTAGCTCTCGCCATTGTGACCGAAGGCAGTGCCGGGGAGCACTGCCACACCAGCTTCTGCCAGCAGATAATCGGCCAGTTCGGCGACGGGCCGGCTAAAAGCCTGGACGTTGGGGAAGGCGTAGAAAGCGCCCTGGGGCAGCGGGCAGCGGATGCCGGGGATCCCGTTGAGCCCCTGCACCATCAGGTCGCGGCGGCGGCGAAACTCGGCGCGCACGGCCTCCACCTCATCCTGGGGGCCGAGGACGGCCTCCAGACCGGCGAACTGGGTGAAGGTGGCCGTGCAGCCCACCGAATGAGTGAGCAGCAGTTCCATCTTTTCGGCCAGCGGTTGGGGCATGATGCCGAAGCCGAGCCGCCAGCCGGTCATGGCGTAGGTCTTGGAAAAGCCATCGGCCAGGATGGTGCGTTCGGCCATGCCCGGCAGGGAGACGATGCTGGGCGCCTCCACGTCATACGCCAGCCGGAAATAGATCTCGTCGGAGAGGATCCAGATGTCCTGGCGGCAGGCCACCTCGGCGACGTGGGCCAGCGTCCGCGAGGAGAGGATGCCGCCGGTGGGGTTGCCGGGGGAGTTGAGGATGATCATCCGCGTGCGGGGGCTGAGCCGGGCATCGAAGGCTTCCAGGTTCAGGTCGAAGCCCTGTTCCTCCAGCAGAGGCAGAGGCACCGCTGTCGCACCGGTCAAGCCGATGGTTGCCTCATAAGTCGGGAAGCCGGGGTCGGGATAGAGCACCTCGTCGCCCGCTTCGAGGAGGGCCAGCAGGGGGAGGAGAAGCAGCGGTTTGGCCCCCGGGGCGACGACGACCTGCTCCGCGGTGAATTGCACGCCCCGCCGCCGGCCGGCATCCTCGGCCAGGGCCTGACGCAGGGCGGGAAGCCCGGCCGGCGGGTTGTAGCGGGTCTGCCCGGTGGCGATGGCGCGGATGCCTGCAAGCGCGACGTGGGCGTAGGTCTCGAAGTCAGGCTGGCCGATCTCCAGGTGGATGATCTCCCGTCCCTGGGCCTCCAGCGCCTGAGCGCGGGCCAGCACGGCGTAGGCCCCTTCGGCTTTCAGATGCGCGATGCGGTGGGCGAAAGACATAGCTCAGCCTCCTGCCGCAACTCAATTTATCGGACACGGATTCACACGGATTCTTTGGGGAGGGTCAGCGGCCTGAACGAGTTCGGGAGTCTGGCAACAGGCTGTGCTGGATCTCCCCCATATCACCCACGAACTGCGGCAAATCAGTGTGACCCAGCATCTGGCGGATGGCGTGGGCTTCGCCCAGATGGAACCAATAGTGGTAGATGTTCCTGAGCAGCGATGTGCCGATGTCCTCCCGTATGGGCTTGCCTTTCCACTCCAGGTGGGTATGCATCAACTCGGGAGTCAGTGTGTCCAGGTACGTGTCAGCGGCGCGGGTGATGGCGTGCCAAAACTCCCACATCTCCTCCCACGGTGGCGTGCTGGCAGGCTGTCCGAAACCTACCAGCTCCCACAGGCCGGGCGCGATGTTCCGCCCTTGGCCCATCTGCACCCACAGGAAGTGTTCCTGGCTGGCCAAATGCCCCACGATCCAGCTCAGGCAGTTCATCGGCAGCAAGCGGCGAAGGGCATCCTCAGGTGGGACGGTCTCCAGGCAGCGCACAAACTCACTGCGGGCAAAGCGTAGTTGGGTCACCAGTGGATGGGTCATGGTATCCTCACTCATCAATGATGATACGGACAACATTTCTGCATAACACGCTTGACGCAGAAAGACTTCTGCCTAACCGAAGAAGTGCGTACTACAGGATGTTGAACCTGACCCGGATCGCCGCGTCCACTGCCGGCGGCAGCCCAGGGGGTTGGTGCTTCCGCAGCAGCCTCTCCACTCTGGCGATGGCCCTCGCACGGGTGTCCTTTTTGCCCGCTTCCTCCCACATGGCCCGGTTCTGACGGTCGGCCAGCGGGGGATAAAACAACTCGGAGCGCATGAACTGCAGCGTGTGACGGTCCATCAGGTAGTGGCCGCCAGGCCCCACGCGGTGGATCGCTTCCTCAGCCAGCGAGTCCTCTGTCACCTCGATGCCGCGCAGCACGCGCATGGCCATGCCCACGATATCGTCATCTATGACCGCCTGCTCCAGCGAGGCCGCGCTCATGTTGGTGACCATGCCGAGGGCATGATGGATGTAGTTGCAGCCGCCCATGGCTGCCAGCAAAAAGGTGGCCATCTTCTCGTACCCGGCCTGGGCGTCGGGCAGCTTGCTGTCGCTCATGCCGCCGGAGCCGTAGATGGGCACCCCGTAAAAGTGGGCCAGTTGCGCCGCAGCCGCCTGCATCATGCCGAACTCGACCGCGCCGCCCAGGTAGCCGCCAGTGCGCATGTCGGCCACGCCGGGGATGTACCCCGCCAGCACCGGCGTGCCGGGCCGCACCAGTTGGCTGAGCACGATGCCACTCAGTTGCTCGGCGTTGAGCTGCGTGAGCGTTCCCGCCAGCGTCACCGGCGAGGTGGAGCCGGCCATCGGCGCCGAGGAGAGGGCCACCGGCAAGCCGTGTTTGCACCACTCGATGAGGATATCGGTCACGCCCGTGTCCAGGTGCAGCGGGCTGACCATCCAACTGGTGATGGCGGAGATAAATGGCCGCTCCCGCAGCGCTTCCGACCCCCCGGCGATCATCGCCCCCATCTCGATGACCTGCCGCGCTCCTTCGATGGACCCGACGCCGCCCATGATATGCTTACTGCTGTGGGTCAGGCAGGTGTAAAAGCGGTTGATGGGCACGTCCTCGTCGGGGACGTCGGTGGGGTGCAGAGGAATGACGATGAAGTCGCAGTGCTGCAGCGCGTCGGCCAGCCGGGCCAGGTCGGCCAGGTCCCGCAGGGTGGACGGACGGACGGTGTCGGCGCCGGGATCGAGGACCATCGTCGGCGAGCCGCCGGTTCCAGCGTAGACCCGTTTGTCCTCCAGCACCACGTCCTGCTCGGGATCGCGGCCGGCCAGCAGCACCCTCGCAGGGACCGTTTCCAGGGCCTTCTCGATCATCGCCTGGGTGATGTGTACGCGGTTGCCGTCCACCCGCGCCCCGCCCTGCCGGTAGAGCGCCAGCGCCTCCTCGTTCTCCACGTGAATGCCCGTGTGCTCCAGCACCGTCAGCGACGCCTGGTGGATTTGCCTGATCTGCTCCTCGGTCAAGGGCTGATACTGGCCGCCCTCTGGCCCTGGTCGCGCCATTTCACCGTCCTACGCAAGCATGTGTTGCGTATTGCGCGTCCCGTCATGCACCACGCAACACGCAATACGTCCCCACGCATCATGTTTCACGCTTTTTGAGCACCTCGGCGATCACTTCCTCCGCCGCCTCTGGCAACGGCGGTACCTCGTGCTCGGCCAGGACCTGCCGGGCGCGCTCGTTGGCGCGGGCGGTCATGTCCTTGCTCCCCTTCTGTACCCAGCGGTCGTAGCGCGTGCGGTCTATCAAGACCGGCCGCCACTGGGCCCATTTCCAGTTATCCAGCGTGTGATCGTCGGCCAGGAAGCCGCCGCCGGGCCTGGCGCGGTGGATCGTTTCGCGGGCCAGCGTGCGCTCGCTGACCTCCACGCCGCCCATAATGTAGCGCACCTCGCGGATGATCTCGTCGGCCACGACCAGCATCTCCATCGAGGAGGTGGTGCCATATTCGATGTACCCCACGTCATGCACCAGGTTGCAGCGGGTCAGGAAGGCGGTCATGATCGAGACCGTGGCCTCGATGCCCGCCTGGGCATCCACCACCTTGCTGTCGGTGGCGCCAGCAGCACCCCACACAGGCAGGTCGTAATAGCGGGCGATGTCGCTACAGGCGGCCATGCCCATCGGCCACTCAGGAGCGCCGTAGCTGACGATGGCCGATTTCATGTCCAGCGCAGCAGTGTTCATGCCGTACAGGAAGGGCGTGCCCGGTCGCACTAACTGGGTGAGCACCAGCCCGGCCAGGCACTCGGCGTTGCCCAGGGCCAGCGCTCCGGCCAGGGTGATCGGCCCGCCGCCGCCGGTGTTGGGTGAGGGCGGATAGGTCACAGGGATGGATTTTTCGGCACAGAACAGCAGCTTATCCACCGATTCGTCGTTGAAAAGCAGCGGTGAGATAGGCTCGGCGTAATGCAGCAGGAAGGGCTTTTCGCGCAGTTCGGTCTCGCCGCCGGCCACCGCGCAGGCGATGTGGTAAATGTCTTCCATATCCGCCCGCTCCCTGGCCGTGTAGACGTTGGGCTTGACCGAACCCCGGATCATGCTGATGAAGCTGTGGAGATAGTGATCCAGGGTCGGCACGTCCGAGGGGGTGCCCATGGACATGACGAAATCCATCTGCTGCAGGCCGTCGCACAGATGGGCGACACGCCGGACGTCCTCGGCGGTGGCCT
>CAZPMV010000009.1:0-8388 GCA_964587335.1 uncultured Anaerolineales bacterium | reverse complement strand
TCGGCAAAGGCCACCGTCACCGGCGCGCCGCCGACCATGATCTTGAGCGTGTCGCGCAGCCCCGCCTCCTGTAGTGCCTCGATAGTTGCCTTCATCCCCGGCATGGTCGTCGTCAGCAGCGCCGACATGCCTACGAGCTGGGGCTGATGCTCCTGCACCGCGGCCACGAATGTCTCCGGCTTGACGTCGGTGCCCAGGTCAATAATCTCAAAACCTGCTCCCTCCAGCATCATCTTGACCAGGTTCTTGCCGATGTCGTGCAGGTCCCCCTGCACGGTGCCGATGAGGTACTTGCCCGCCGAGGGGGCGAGGCTATAGACCCAGTGACCCGCCCAGCGCGACTATCTCGCCAGGAGCTTGTCGGCCGCGGTCCGTACGGTCGAAATCGTGATCGAAGCTCACAATCACCAGCCCGGATTCCTCGGCCGCCACGTACTGATAGGCATCGTCGAAATCCAGGTTGAAACGATCCATCACCAGCACTAGAAGACGCATGCTTTCAGGCGGAACGGACACCAGCGTCACTCCGCCTTGCAGGAAGAGGTCGTCTACGAACTGGGGGAACACAGCTCGCTGCGCCAGTCGGTCCAAGATGACCCCGATTGAATGGAGCGTGAAGTCGGATACCGCCAACTCATCGGGTGCGATCTCGGTCAGGAACTGGCCAACTTCCTCGGACCGCTCTTGGTCGAGAAGGCGCTCAAGCCAGACGTTGGTGTCCACGAGGTACATCAATCACCTCGCCACCGCAAGGCTTGGTGCTGGAGTTTAAGGGATGTGTACTCCTGACGGTGGTCGCGAAGAGCTCCCGCCCAGTCTTGTCGCAGTGTTCTACTGGCACGGAGACTCCGTTTCGCGAGCAGAAACTCGATGAAGTCACGTATCTCGGCGCGCAAGTCCGGCGGGACTTCGCGCACCAGTTCCTCAAGCGGTTTCGCTATCGCACTCATGGGACATTGGCTCCTGTCCTGTCGAACTGTGCGGCTATCACATCACCCCTCGCCTCAATCTTGGCGTATTATACTCATGTCGGCACGCTGTGTCAACCTACCGGACAGGCCGAGATTGGGAGAGCAGCCACGCAGTGCTGTGGATCGTGTTCTCAGTGCTTGGCCAGTTCGGCGATCAGTTGAGCGTTTTCCTGAATGGCCTGCTCCAACGACGCTCGGAACTCGTCGCCTGATGCCTTGCGCTGGACGTGCTCACGGATGGCCTCGCGGATGACGTCGGTGATAGCACGATCTTCCACAAAGGCCAGCGTACGCAACCGCTCGTATTCGTTTTCCTTCAGCCTTAGTGTCATTGCCTTCACAGAAACACCTCTGTATGGTATCTTGGTATCAAGATACCACGAGAAACCCTGGATGTCAAATCATCGGCAGCGGAGGCACACGCCCATAACGGGGACGACACTCTGATCGTGCCCTGGTGTGGATTGGGGCAGCGTGCAAAGATGGTACTCAATCTGGCTGCTGAGAGCAGCGTCGAGGCTATGGGGGAGGTTCGGTGGGTGGGGCTAACAGAAGAGCAAGCAACGCTTGCGTTGCTTGCTCTCTGCACGCTTGACATAATGGCCCATACGGGGATCGAACCCGTGTTTCCGGCTTGAGAGGCCGACGTCCTAGGCCACTAGACGAATGGGCCTTCTAGGATGTGTCGATTATAGGTGCGGTGGCTTAGTTTGTCAAATCGCTCTTGAGCTCCCTGCTGCACACGCCTTCAGTGCTTGCCGTCAGCCCCGCTCCGTGATATAATCGAGCCATCGGAGGCAATGGATGGACGCTTTCAAGATCCTGCTCACCGGCCGCCCTGGCGTGGGCAAGACGACAGTCATCGAACGCACGCTGGCGCTGCTAGACCGCCCGCGGGCCAGCGGTTTCTACACTGGCGAACTGCGCGGCCCCCGCGGCCGGTTGGGCTTCGAAGCGGTGACGCTGGACGGGCGTAAGCAGGTGCTGGCGCACGTGGACTTCTCCAGCCGCCAGCGGGTGAGCAAGTACGGGGTGGACGTGGCCGGTTTCGAGCGGGAGATCGTGCCCAGCATTGATCCCGCTGCCCTGCTGAACGCTGACCTCATCGTGGTTGATGAGATCGGCAAGATGGAGTGTTTCTCACCGTGCTTTCGGGAGGCGGTGCGGCGGGCGCTGGACAGTCCGTTGCCGCTGCTGGGCACCATCCCTAAGGGCGGCGGTGGGTTCTTTGCCGAGGTGAGAGCCAGGCCCAATGTGGAGTTGGTCGAGGTGACGCTGCCGAACCGCGAGCGGCTGCCAGTGTTGCCTGCAGCGCGGCTATCTCAGTCAGCGGAAGAGCGGAAGAAGCGGAAAGGGGAGGTGAAGTCATGAAAATCGTACTCGACGCTATGGGCGGCGATCATGCCCCGCAGTTGGTCGTGGATGGAGCTGTGCAAGCCGCCCGCGAATGGGGCACCGAGATCATCCTCGTAGGACAGGAGGAGGTTGTGCGGGCTGAGCTGGCCAAGCACGACACGACAGGCTTGTCCTTGTCCGTCGTCCACGCCTCCCAGGTGGTGACGATGGAAGAGCACACCATGGCCGTGAAACGCAAGAAGGACTCCTCCTTGGTAGTGGGGATGCGCTTGGTCAAGGAAGGGCAGGCGGACGGTTTCGCCTCCGCCGGCAACTCGGGGGCGGTGCTGGCGGCGGCCATCTTCGGACTGGGACGCATTCGGGGAATCGCCCGCCCGGCGCTGGCCAGCGTCTACGCCGCCGCGCCGGGGCCGTGCCTATTGCTCGACATTGGCGCCAACGCCGACTGCAAGCCGGAGTACTTGCTGCAGTTCGCCATAATGGGTGATGCCTATGCTCGCAAGCTCCTGGGCATTGAGCGGCCGCGCATCGGCATCGTCTCCAACGGCGAGGAGGAAGACAAGGGCTCCATGCTGGTGCGGGAAACGTACCCACTGCTCAAGGCCAGCGATCTCAACTTCGTCGGCAACGTGGAAGGGAAGGACATCGGCCGTGGCCTGGCTGACGTGGTGGTTACCGACGGGATGACGGGCAACGTGATCATCAAGCTGACCGAAGGCTTGGTGTCGTTCCTGGCCCGTTTCCTCAAGCGGCAGTTCACCGGCGGCTGGCTGAGCAAGCTGGCGCTGATGCTGATGATCCCCGGCCTGATCGTCGCGCTGCCTGGGCTGGTGCTGATGCTGCCGGCCGTAGGGGAGCTGCGCCGGCGGATGGACTGGCGGGAGTTCGGCGGTGCGCCGCTGCTGGGTGTGGACGGCGTGGCAATCATCGGCCACGGACGCAGCGATGCCAAGGCCATCAAGAACATGATCCGGGCTGCTCAGAACGCCGTGCAGCAGGACGTGGTGGGGACGATTAAGGAGGAGCTGGCGCGGCGGGGGATGGATCGCAGGGGTTCGGCGGCGTAGGAGAGGAGGTTTGGTCCGCGCCGGAACAAGGAGCATCCCGGCGTACTATGAAGGAGAAGATGATGCCACCTCACATCGTCGTGGTGGGTAGCCTCAACATGGATCTGGTGATCCGTACTCCGCGCTTTCCCGGTCCTGGCGAGACCATCATCGGCAGCGCGTTCCACACTATTCCCGGGGGCAAGGGGGCCAACCAGGCGGTGGCGGCGGCCAAGCTGGGCGCGCAGGTGACCATGGTCGGCCGTGTGGGAGATGACGCCTTCGGCGCCCAGCAGAT
This sequence comes from uncultured Anaerolineales bacterium, assembly GCA_964587335.1. Lineage (GTDB taxonomy): Bacteria > Chloroflexota > Anaerolineae > UBA3071 > UBA3071 > UBA3071. The sequence continues at coordinate 4,717 of CAZPMV010000009.1, read as the reverse complement.
CGCTAACCTGTCCCAACTGGGCATCGACGTGTCCCGAATCCAGCGCGACCCGAAGGCAGCGACAGGAGTGGCGCTCATCGTTCTGGACGAGCAGGGGCAGAATTCCATCATCCTGGCGCCTGGCGCCAACATGCGGTTGACGTTGGCTGATCTGGAGGCTGCAGAGGATGCCCTCGCCTCGGCAGCCATCCTGGTGCTGCAACTGGAGATTCCCCAGAAGGTGGTGGAGCAGGCGATCAAAGCGGCACGTGCCCACGGTGTGGTTGTCCTCCTGAACCCGGCCCCCGGCCGGAGACTTCCCCCTACGCTCTTGAGCCAGGTGGATGTCCTCATCCCCAATGAGAGCGAGACGGCCCTGCTGACCGGAACCGAGGTAGACGACATCGAGTCGGCCCGGCGGGCGGCAGCGAAGCTCAGGGCCGCAGGAGTGGGCACAGTCATTCTGACACTTGGAGGGCGAGGCGCTCTCCTGCTTGAGGGGCAGAAGGCGACCCATGTTCCTGGCTACCGGGTAGACGTGGTGGATACCACGGCGGCGGGAGACGCTTTCGTGGGTGGGTTCGCCGTAGCGCTAGCTGAGGGCCAGGATCTCGCCGAGGCGGTCCGTCTTGCCAACGCTGCCGGTGCGCTCGCCGTCACCAAGCTAGGCGCCCAGCCTTCCCTGCCCACCCGTTCGGAGGTGGAAGCTTTCCTTCGCAACCGGCAGGAAAGAGCTGGCGATGCGCAATGATGCGGACAAAGGCATTGGCCGATGGAGCCAGCAGACGTCACGTCTGCTGGCTCTTTTTGCATTGAGACTGAGGAGGAACAGACACGTGGCCATGAGCCTATCCAACGCAGGGAACCTTTGCTCCAGTGTGTTCGTCTACATATCCAGAAACCGGAGAGTGACTTGGGGCGTGTTACATGGAACCCCGAACTCCGAACACACAACGCAAGGGAGGAGAAGCGATGAAGAGACCACCGATGATCATTCTGCTTGTCGTGCTGCTGTTGGCGCTGGCACTGCCCGTCCACGCCGACGGTATCATCATCCCCCAACCGCCCCCGCCGGACCAACCGACGTTCCGTGGCTTCCCGCTGACCATCAAGTACCACCGCGTCACGGTTACCATTGAGGATCAGGTGGCCACGACGCATGTGGACCAGGTCTTCATCAACGATGCCAGATTCGCTGTGGAGGGCACCTACATCTTCCCCCTGCCGGAGGGAGCCACCATCTCTGAGTTCGCCATGTGGGTGGAGGGGGAGAAGTTCGAGGGCAAGCTCCTGACCAAGGAGGAAGCGCGGGCCATCTACGAGTCGTACGTGCGGAGGCAGCGTGACCCGGCGCTGCTGGAGTACGTGGGCCGCGGCGCGTTCCAGGCCAGCATTTTCCCCATCCCACCCGGCGAGGAGCGGCGCGTTGAGCTTACCTACAGTGAGGTCCTCACGTTGGATGAGGGGCTGGTGCGCTACCGCTATCCGCTGGACACCGAGCGTTTCTCCCACCGTCCTATCGAGGACGTCTCCATCAGCATAGACATCACCTCGAAAGAGGCCCTGAAGGCCATCTACTCTCCCAGCCATGCGATCGCCGTGGAGCGCCAGGGAGACTACCGCGCCCGCGTCGGCTACGAGGAGAGCGACGTCCTGCCCGACCGCGACTTTGAACTCTACTTCAGCGTGGCCGAGGAGGAGATCGGCCTCAACCTGCTGAGCTACAAGCCGGAGGACGAGGATGGCTTCTTCCTTATGCTGGTGGCTCCCAAGGTGGAGATCGAGCAGGCGGAGGTGGTGGCCAAGGACGTGATGCTGGTGCTGGACACCTCGGGCAGCATGCGGGGCGAGAAGATCCAGCAAGCCAAGGCGGCGCTCGATTTCGTGCTCGACCACCTGCAGGGAGAGGATCGCTTCAACATCATCTCTTTCAGCACTGGCGTGCGGCAGTATGCTTACCGGTTGCAGCCGGCCAGCGAGCGGGAGGAGGCGCACGCCTGGGTGAAGCAGCTCGATGCTGTCGGCGGCACGGACATCAACCGTGCCCTGCTGGAAACGCTGGCACAGGTAGACCCTGATCGTCCGGCCATGGTCATCTTCCTCACCGACGGCCTACCCACGGAGGGAGTGACTGAGCCGGAGATGATCATGGCCAACGTGGCCCGCGAGGCGGGGAAGAGCGTGCGTCTCTTCACCTTCGGGGTGGGACACGACGTGAACACCGTCCTGCTGGATGGCATTTCACAGGCGCACCGCGGGGCCAGTAGCTACGTGACCCCCGGCCAGTCCATCGAGGAGGAGGTCTCCGGCTTCTATGCCAAGGTCAGCACGCCGCTGCTTGCCGACCTGGAGCTGGACTTCGGCGGCGTGCATGTGGATGATATCTATCCCTATCCGCTGCCTGATCTCTTCGCCGGCACGCAGCTTGTGATCGTGGGACGTTACCGCAAAGGCGGCCCGACTGCGCTCACGCTCCGCGGCGAGATCAATCAGAAGCCGCAGACCTTCACCTACGAGGACCTCACCTTCCGCCGCGAGGGAGGCGAACCTTTCATCGCCCGGCTGTGGGCCACGCGCAAGATCGGCTACCTTCTGGATCAGATCCGGTTGCACGGCAAGGATCCCGAACTGGTGGACGAGGTGGTGAGCCTGTCGCTGCGCTATGGCATCGCCACGCCCTACACCTCGTTCCTGGTGGAGGAACCGCAGGCGCTGCCACTGGCGCAGGCCCCTGGACAGCCAAGAGTTATCGAGACGGTGGTGGTGGAAGTAGAGAAGGTGGTAGAGAAGGCCATGGAAGCGCCAGCGCTGGGCGCTTCGGGCGCCGAGGCGGTGGCCGACGCCGGCGTGCGGAAGGAGCTGCGCTCTGCAGCGCGGGCACCGGTCGAGGAGGCCAAGGCCGTGCGCCACGCTGGCGAGCGCACCTTCGTCTACCGCAGCGGCGTCTGGGTGGACACAGCCTTTGATGTCAATACGATGCAGGCCACAGAGGTTCCCTTCGGCAGCTCGCGCTACTTCGAGCTGGCCGCGGACTCGGAGGTAGCAGGCTATCTGGCGCTGGGTTCGCAGGTGATCTTCGTCTTCGAGGGACAGGCGTACCAGATCACGCCCTCCGAGGAGATGGAACTGGAGGCGCAGGCCACGCAGCCAGCGGTGCAGCCAACCGTGGAGCAGCCCCAGCCTCCCGATGCAAGTGGCTTCCTGGCCGCGCTCCTGGCCTGGCTCCAGGATCTGCGGCAGGCATTGACCCAAGACACGCCGTGAGTGAATGAACCACGGATTCCATACGCTGCGTGCAGAGGGGAGCAATCGGTGAAATCCGTGTAGTCAGCAGTTCCTATCGCCAGAGCCCGCTTCCATGTCTCATAGGGAGCGGGCTCTTCAGTTGCCCAACTGGCCCTTACGGTGTACAATCGGAGGAAACAAGTAGACAAGTACACAGGTACACAAGGGACAACATAAGTGCTCTCCCGGTTCTCCCTTGTCTACTTGTTTACTTGTATCCTTGTCTACTTACCAAAGGAGCGCCCCCATGAGCGACGAAACGACCAACGAAGCGGCCCTGGTCGAGTATCACCCCACCATCAGAGACTTGCCCGTGGGCGAGCGGCCGCGCGAGCGGCTGGAGCACTACGGCGCGGCTGCGCTCTCCACGTCGGAACTCATCGCCATCCTCCTGCGCAGCGGCGTGACTGGCGAGAGTGTCCTGCATCTGGCGGAGCGGTTGCTGGTGCGCTACGGCGGGCTCACGGGCCTGGCGCAGGCAGGCTTCGTCGAGCTTCAGCAGGAGAAGGGCATCGGTCCGGCCAAAGTGACCCAGATTAAGGCCGCGTTGGAGCTGGGGCGGCGCTTGTTGGTCGCGTCCCCCCATGAGCGGCCCCAGATCAAGTCTCCCGCCGACGCGGCCAACTTGCTGATGCTGGAAATGGGCTTGCTGCAGCAGGAGCAACTGAGGGTTATGCTGCTCGACACCCGCAACCGTGTGTTGGCCACGCACAAGATGTACGTGGGTAATCTCAACACCAGCGTGGTACGGGTGGGGGAGATCTTCCGCGAGGCCATCAAGGCCAACTCGGCGGCACTCATCGTCGTGCACAACCATCCCTCTGGCGATCCCACACCGTCACCCGAAGATGTGGCCGTGACCGAACAGATCGTGCAGGCGGGGCGGCTGCTGAACATTGAGGTGCTGGATCACCTGATTATCGGCCAACAGCGCTTCGTTAGCCTCAAAGAGCGCGGGCTGGGATTTGGGTAAGGGGGCACTGATGTCATCTTGGATCATCGTTCTACTCGTCGTGCTGGCGCTGCCGCTGTTGCTGGTGGCGGCCATCGTCGTCTTGCTGCACCGGCCACTGCCCAAAACCAGTGGCACGCTGCGTGCCGAGGGGCTGAAGGAGCAGGTGGAGGTCATCCGTGATCGCTGGGGCGTGCCGCACATCACCGCCCGCAACGTCGAAGACCTCTTCTTCGCCCAGGGCTACGTGCATGCCCAGGACCGGCTCTGGCAGATGGAGCTGCAGCGCCGCTTCCCCAGCGGCCGCTTGGCGGAGGTCTTCGGCGAGGTGGCATTGGAGGCTGACCGCTTCATGCGCACCATCGGCCTGCGTCGCGCCGCCGAGGCGGAGTTCGCTGGTGTTGATGATGAGGAGCGGCGCGTGCTCGAAGCCTACGCCCGCGGCGTGAACGGTTTCATCGAGACGCACCGCAGCCGCTTGCCGGTGGAGTTCACCTTCCT
>CAZPMV010000008.1:12894-28076 GCA_964587335.1 uncultured Anaerolineales bacterium | reverse complement strand
CAGCAGCGCCAGCAAGCCGGCGTAGACGACCGCTCCAAGCCCACCTGCCACGCTGACCAGCAGCAGTTCGTGCCAGAACGTGCCCGTGCCCAGCGAACGGTTCAGCGGCGGCAGCGTCAGCCAGATCACTCCCCCCATCACCGCCGCGGCCAGCAGCGATTTGAGTGCCGTGCTCACGACCCGCTGCCAGCCCAGGTTGCCGATGTCCCTCCGCAACAGCGCCAGCATGGCGACGGCATGAAATGCATGCTTGGCCGAATCGGCTAGCACCAGGCCGATCATGCCCAACGGTCGCAGCAGGGCCAGGGCGACCACCAGGTACACTCCCACGGCAGCGATGCCCACAAGCGTCGGCGTGCGGGTGTCCTGCCGAGCGTAGTAGGCGTAGTTCAGCGGCCAATCTACGGCGGCGAAGATCAGCCCCGGAATGTAGCCCCACAACGCTCGGCTCGTCCAAAGGCTATCAAAGGGAGTGAACTCGCCATGCTCGAAGATGAGCTGCACCACAGGCCTGGCGAGGGCGAAGAGGCCGAAGGCCGCCGGCAGCGTCAGTACCAGCACCAGCCGCAGGGCGCGGGCCAGTGTGCGCTTGTACCCTTCCCAATCCGCGTCGCCAGCGAAGCGGGAAAGCACGGGCAGGGCGGCCAAGGAGATGGCCACGCTCACCAGCCCTAGCGGCAACTCCCGCAGCGTCGTGGCGTTCTGCATCCAGGCGACCGACTGCTCGCCTGTGCGCGTGGCCAGGTTGCCGTCAATGATCACCTGAAGCTGCCCCACCACCAGCCCCACGGCGACGGGCAGGTAGAGTCTGCCAATGCGGCGCAGCGCTGGATGCTGGAGGTCCCAGCGCAGACGCAGGCGAGCGTCCCGCAGCCCCGGCAGTTGGATCAGCAACTGCGCCAGGCTACCGCCCAAGATGCCAACGGACAGGCTGTAGATGTCCAGCCGTCCGGCCAGCAGCGGCACAGCGACGACGATGCCCAGGTTGAACACAGCGGCGGAGAAGGCGGGGAAGGTGAAACGGTTTAGCGCGTACAACAGAGCGGTCAGGAAGCCCGCGCAGCCGAAGATGAACACGGTCGGAGCGACGATACGCAGCGAGCCAGCCGTGACCGCCTGCAACTCGGGCGTCAGCCCCGTGCCCAGCAGGTAGGCGAGAGGCTCGGCCAGCAGCTCCACGGCCAGGACTATAGCTGCCAGGATGACGGCCACGAAACTGAGTGCAGCACTGGCTGCTTGCCAAAGCTCCTCTCGACGATCTGGGCGGGTATAGTCACTGAGCACGGGCACCAGCGCAGCGCTGAGCATCCCGCCCACCAGCAGATCGTAGAGCATCGTCGGCACGCGGGCAGCCAGCCGAAAGGCGCTCACCGCACCGGTGGCCCCGAAGTAGCCGGCGATGACCGTCTCTCGCACCAGGCCCAGGACGCGGCTGGCGACATTGCCCAGCGAGAGGATGATGGCCGAACGGGCCAGGCTGGGCTCGGCCTGATCTGCAGGTCGAGCGGGGTCGGTTGCTTGGGTCATGAAAAGTCCGAGGATTCGGTGCGGGCCTGCGGCGCGAAACGGTCGAGAATGGTTTGGATCAGAGCGGACGTGGAAAACCCAGGCAGGTACGGCAGGAAGAGCACCTCGCCCCCGTAGCCGCGCGCTACCGCTGCCTCGGGCGGCCCCTCTCGGCCCTGCCCTGGCTCCCAGTCCCCGCCCTTGACGTAGATGTCGGGGCGCAGCGCGGCCACCAAGTGGCTGGCCGCCAGTTCATCATAGATGATCACCAAGTCAACGCAGGCCAGCGCGGCCAGCATCGCCGCTCGCTCTGCCTGGGGCACGATGGGACGCAACGGCCCCTTGAGTTGCCGCGTCGAATCATCGCTGTTCAGGCCCACGATCAGCACGTCACCCAGAGCGCGGGCACGCTGTAGGACATCCACATGTCCCAGGTGCATCACATCAAAATGGCCGTTGGTGAAGACTACAGCGCGGCCGACGGCCCTCCATGCAGCGCAGCGCTGCTCGGCCTCCGCAGCGGATACCACTTCTCCCAAAGTTTCACCTCGATCCTTATCCTTCTTTCGTTCCTTTCGTGTTCCTACTTTCGTTCCTTTCGTGTTCCTACTTTCGTTCCTTTCGTGCTCTTGTCAGCCGCTCCGCCAGCACTGCAAGAGCAAACTTCGGCAGCGCGAGCTGCCGCCGCCATCGCCAGGGCTCCCGAACCAAGCGATACAGCCACTCCAGCCCCAGCCGCTGCACCCACCGGGGCGCCCGCTTCCGCACCCCAGCGACAAAATCCAGGGTTCCGCCCACTCCCAGGCAGACGGGCACATCCAGCCGCTCCAGGTTGCGGGCGATCCACAGATCCTGCGCTGGCGCGCCGTAGGCCACGAAGAGGATATCTGGCCGCGCCGCGCGCACGCGGCCCACGATGTCATCTTCCTGGGCAAGTGCCGGAGAGCCCGCATAGGTCCCCACCACCGTCAGGTCAGGATGTCGAGTGACAAGCTGCGCCGCGGCCAACTCAGCCACGCCAGGCGCAGCGCCAAGCAAGAAGATACGCCAGCCCTGCGCCGCCGCCCGCCCGGCGATACGGGGCACGATGTCTGAGCCAGACACCCGCTCTGGAAGCCGTCGGCCGAGAACCTGGGCTGCCCAGAGCAAACCGATGCCATCGGGCAGAGCCAGTGCCGCACCATTCAGCACACGGCGGAACCGCTCATTGGCCTGGGCCGCCATGACAAACTCCGGATTGACCGTGACTACCTGCCGAGGCCGGCCCTCCTGCACGAACGCCTCAATTATGTCGAGTGCCTGGGCGCTGGTGACCACATCAACCCGCACGCCGAGTATTTGTACCTGTCTGCAGCCCATGTTATCCTCTAGCCGCGCCCCACCCTCTCCAAGACGGCCAGCGTCTGCTCGGCGCAACGACGCCACGAGAACCGCTGCACATTGGCAAAGCCTCCCTTGATGAGATCGTCTCGCAGAACTTCATCGTGCAGGACACGGCCCAGCGCAGCGGCCAGCGCAGCGGTGTCGTGTGGGTCCACGAGCAACGCAGCATCACCAGCCACCTCAGGCACGGAAGAGATGTTGGAGGCCACCACAGGCGTGCCACAGGCTTGAGCCTCCAACACCGGAAAGCCGAAGCCCTCGTACAGCGACGGGAAGGCAAAGCAAGCTGCACCGGAAAGGAGCGCCGACAAGTCTGCATCCTCCACATAGCCGGGGAAGCGTACAGCATCGCCTAGCCTCAGCTCCTCCACCTTACGATAGATCGGCTCCGCCAGCCAGCCCTTCTTCCCCGCCAGCACAAGCTGAAGATTCGCATCTCTCATCCGCGCAAATGCTTCCACCAGCCGCACCAGGTTCTTGCGCGGCTGCAATGTGCCCACGTGCAGAATGTACGGTTGCTCAAGGCCATAGCGAGCCCGTACGGCTGCCAATGCTGCCGCGTCGGTCAGCGGACGCAGAGTCTCGTCCCACCCGGGGTAGACGACCGTCATCTTCTCCGGCGGAACACGGTACCGGGCCACCAAGTCAGCCTTGGTAGCCTCGGAATCAACCAGCAGATGAGCGGATCGGTGAGCGTTCCAGCCCGTAGACCAGCGCAGATACACGCGCTGCCTGCGCGTATGCGCCTCGGGGTAACGCAGATAGCCCAGATCGTGGATGGTGACCACCGAACGGCGTGGGTGATGCAATGGCAACACGTGAGCGGGGATGAAGAGCACATCCGGCGGCTGCCGCACCATCTCCCAGCTCAGCCGGACATGCGTCCACAGTCGCGGAAAAGGCATCACCCGCAGTTCCGGAGTCGCCTCAGAACCGAACACCCCATCAGGAACCACTCGGTCGCAGTACAGCCGAAAAGCGTGCTCGCTTCCCAGCGCCAACAGGTGGCGGATGAGTTGCAGCGAGTAGTTTTCGGTGCCGGTGCGCCGCGCCCGCAAGGCCCGGCTGGCATCAATGCCGATGAGCATGTCAGTAACCGGTGTCCTGATACCTACCTACTTTCGTTCCTTTCGTGTTCCTTATCTTGGCCAGCCGTCGCGCATGCCGTTCCCCTTCGAACGACGCCTGGAGCCAGACCGCGACGATGTCCAGTGCCAACCCAATGCCCACCACCCGCTCGCCCAGGCAGAGCACGTTGGCATCGTTATGCAGCCGGCTCATGCGGGCCGTGTACGTGTCGGTACACAGCGCCGCCCGCACTCCCGGCGCCTTGTTCGCCGTGATGCTGACGCCCAGGCCCGTGCCACAAACGGCAATGCCCAGGTCTTTTTCACCTCCTGTCACTGCCTGGGCCACGGCGCGGGCGAAATCGGGGTAGTCCACGGGGATGTCTGCATCGTCCGTGCCGAGATCCCGCACCGCGTAGCCACGCTCCGCCAGCCAGCGGGCGATCTCGGACTTCAAGTTGTAGCCAGCGTGATCCGAACCGATAGCAATGTGCACCTTTCGGGCTCCTCAGCGGTAAGTGTCCTTCTCACGACGAGTTACACTGTAGATCTCGATGCGCCAGGCCGTATCATCCACCATGTAGAGCACCCTGTAGTCCTTGCGCACCACGATGCGCCATGCCCCTTCCCGCCCTCTCACCTTGCGACAACCTCTCGGCCTGGGTTCCTGACGCAGAGAACGGATCGCCCGGTGTACACCCTGCAGTACATCCTTGGGCAAGTTACGCATCTCCTTCCGAGCACTTGTTTTGATGTACAACTCATACTTCTTCGCTGGCATGCAACAGTCCTTCAGCAACCAGTTCGGCCACGAAATCATCGTAAGGGACACTCGGCTCATCCCTTAGGACGTGCAGGACTTGCCGATCCTTGACGTCCTGAATCGCTTCTAGCAACTCGCTGTAGCGAGCCACAGACAGAATGACGCCCTGGGCTTCATCCCGGACGGTCAGGATCACCGGGGTATTGCCAGCCAGCAACGCGCGCAAGCGCTCAGGCCTGCGGCGAAGATCGGTAATGGACAAGGTCGCTACATTCATCGTTCAACTCCTCCTGGAAACAATCATTCTCTCGATCTCCTCAGCGGAAACTGGGCCGGGCCGCAACACGACCGGCGGGCTGACGGTCAGATCAAACACCGTGGAGGACACACCTCCTGGGCAAGCGCCGCCGTCCAGGATCAAGCCAATGCGGCCTCCGAGCTGTGCCATCACTTCCTCGGCAGTCACGGGACTGGGCTCGCCGGAGCGATTGGCGCTGGTGGTCGCCAGCGGGGCTCCCAGCGCGGCGATGAGCGCTCGGGCCACAGAATGATCGGGCACACGCACCGCCACACTGTCGCCCCCCGCTGTGACTACGTCGGGAACAACAGTACGCCTGGGCAGCACCAACGTCAGCGGCCCAGGCCAGAACCACTTCGCCAGCCGCTCAGCCAGCGGCGGGACAGGCTCGACGACCGAGGGCATGTCAGCGCCATCGGCCAAGAGGAGCGGGATGGCCTTGCTCCGAGACCGTTTCTTGACCACGTAGAGCTGCACTACCGCCTGCAGATCAAAAGCGTGAGCGCCCACACCGTAGACTGTGTCGGTAGGAAAGGCCACCAACCCGCCTTGTCTCAGAACGGTCACGGCCCTATCGATGGCCTCCTGATGGTCAGCAGGAATGATCAACGTGCCCATCGCTGCCCAGAATGAACCGCTCCACCACTGCCGCCACACCATCCTCAGCCACCGCGGGAGCGATCCAGTCGGCCGCAGCCTTCACCTCCGGTGTGGCATTGCCCATAGCCACACCCAGCCCAGCCCACTCGATCATCGCCAGGTCGTTTTCATTATCTCCGACAGCGATGGTTGCCGCCTGGGGAATGCCCAGATGCGCCGCCAGCCGGGCCAGCCCCTGACCTTTCGAGACGCCCGGGGGAACGGCCTCCACGAAAAGAGGATGCGAGCGCACGATCTGCAGTCGTCCGGCGAAGGCAGCCTTCAGCTCGGGCAGGATCTCGTCGCAGGTCGCCGGGTGGGCAATGAGCATGGACTTGGTGGGGGCCATGTGCAGGGACGCTGGCAAGTCGGCCACCTGCCGCATTTGCTCACCGAAGTAGCGGTGGTAGAATTCAATGCCTTGTTCCAGTCGTTCGAGATACATTGCCCTGTCCAGGAACATGGCAACTTCGATCTTGCCTGGCTCGAACGACCAGTCATTCGGAGCCTCCCCTGCTCCATGACTCCCCGATGGAAGATGAAAGGGCTGTTGCCCGCGGACAGTGATCCAGGCGATAAGCTCATGGGCCAGCGCCCGAGAGAAGGTCGCCTCGTGCAAAACCGTGCCATCCACGGGGCTCTTGATCAGGCCGCCCTGATAGCAAATGAGGGGCCTGGTGATGCCCAGTCGCCGAGCGAAGGGCAGTGCCGACTCGAACCCCCGGCCCGTGGCCAAAGTGACGGCCACGCCCACGGCCCGGGCGCGACGCACCGCCTCCCGCACCGCCGGGCGGATGCGCAGGTCGTCGCTCGTCACCGTGCCATCGAGATCCAGTGTCAACAGACGATATCTCAATTCACTCTCCACGGTTTGCTACGGGCTCCTTGCCGCCCTGCGGAGGCCCCTCCCCAGGGGCACGGGCAGAGCTTGGCATGGGAGCCGCGTCGCCTGGACAAAGAACCGCCAGCATTCTACACCACGTCACGGCTCATGTCAAGCAGCCAGAGCGCAACCCGGCGAGGAACCTGCGGTCTCATTCTTGCCTTCCCTTGTATCGGGTGCTATAATGAACCTACGCTTACTAAGCTAGATAGGAAGCATCGCATGCCGGAAATCGAAGAGACCTCGGCAGAACGCCACCAGCCGCAGGCAACGCCATCAGTCTCCTTCCCAGACGAGCCTCTACCAGAGGCAACGCCCACGGCCGCGCCATCACAAGGTGCCTCGGGGGCAGAGGTATTGCGCGAACTGGTGGAAACGATCATCCTGACGCTGGCCATTTTCCTCCTGATCCGCAACTTCGCCCAGAACTTCCGCGTCGAGGGGAGCAGCATGGAGCCCAACCTCCACGACAGGCAGTTCTTGATCGTCAACCGTTTCGCGTACTGTCCGGGCTTTCATCTGGACGTGGATATCCTCGACATCCATTGGCAGAAGGTGTGGTGCGTCTGGGAGCCCAAGCGGGGTGACATCATCGTCTTCCACGCTCCAGACCAACCCAAGGACTACATCAAGCGGGTCGTCGGATTGCCGGGCGAGAAGATACAGGTCGACAAAGGACAAGTGCTGATCAATGGCCTGCCTGTGAACGAGCCCTATGAGACGCGCCACAATGTGCGCGACGCTCCCGCTGTGACCTTGGGACCAAATCAACTCTACGTGATGGGCGACAATCGGCCCAATTCCAGGGATTCCCGCTCCTGGGGTCTTCTTTCCATGGACGCTGTTCTGGGGAAGGCATTGCTGTCCTACTGGCCGCCGCGGCACTGGGCTATTGTGCCCCACTACACCTTCCCTGATAGTGATTGAGGAGACAGTCAGTGTCATTATGTTAAGGTGTAGCATAGGGCCTTGTGCCCGTTTCTTGCCGCCACAAGACGCCCACGAGGGGCTAAACTACGCTTGACCTGATGACATTGAGGAGACAGTCAATGTCATTAAGCTAAACTGTAGCATAGGGCCTTGTGCCCGTTTCTTGCCGCCACAAGACGCCCACGAGGGGCTAAACTACGCTTGACCTGATGACATTGAGGAGACAGTCAATGTCATTAAGCTAAACTGTAGCATAGGGCCTTGTGCCCGTTTCTTGCCGCCACAAGACGCCCACGAGGGGCTAAACTACGCTTAACTTGATGACGTTGAGGAGACAGTCGCGGTCATCATCACCGAGCAGGAGCCACCCATCTATGACCTACGTCAACGAACGAGTGCTCATCGTTGCAGCCCACGCCTGGCAATGTCCCACCTGCCGAGGAAAGCTCCTGGCCGATCCCGATGGTGTTTTGATGAGGCAGGGGCTGTCAGGCGAGGAGCGCAAACTGTTCAGCCAGATCGCGCTCAGCGATTGGGTTACCGTCGGCGCGCTGGCCGAGGCGTTGGGCGCTGCCCGATGCGATCTCGAAAACGCCATGCAACATCCTCGCTGCCGGCTGAGGCATCTCTGAACACAGAGCCATGCTCCGTTGATAATGACTCAGGCGAGTTTACAGGCAGGAATGAGGGCAACCAGCCATGAGGCGCCATAGACCCCGCTGGGTGTCATGGGTCCTCCCGGCGATGGCTGTGCTGTGCTGGAGCACGACTGCCTTGCCCGCTACAGCAGACGGTTCCATCTCCATCGTGGAGGAACGCCAGGAGAACCGCTTCCCCAACGAGTTGATATGGCACCTGACCGCCCACGGCACGGCAGGCGACATCACCTCTATCAAGCTGGTTTTCGCCAAGCGGGGAGACACCTCGTTGACGTCGGCTCCCCTGCAATTCGAGCCAGCCAGAGAGGTTGCCGCCCAGCATCGTTGGCATACGAAATACCTGAGTGTGCCGCCCGGAGCCCCCATACTCTTTCACTGGGTCATCCGCGATGCGCTGGGCAACGAGCGGGTCACTGAGGAGCGGGTCCTCTACTACGACGATCTCCGCTTCCCCTGGAAGCGCTTGGAAAACGAGCGGGTGGCACTCTTCTGGTACGAGGGAGACAACTCCTTCGGCCAGGAGCTTTTTGACCTGGCCAATGAGGCCATCGAGCGGCTGTCGGCGGAGATCGGCGCACAGCTTGCCTTCCAGGTGCGCATCGTCGTCTATCCCGGCCAGGAGGAGTTCTTCTCCGCCTTCCCGCGCTTGCGAGATTGGATCGGGGGACGTGCTTTCCCCAAGATGGGACTCACGGTGCAGATCATCTCACCCGACTCGAGCCGCGATTGGTGGCAGGGGGTGATACCGCACGAGATCGCCCACCTGCTGTTCCACCAGGCCACAGATCATCCATTTGCCGACCCGCCGGCCTGGCTCAACGAAGGGCTGGCAGTATACAATGAAGGCATCTCTCACGATGAGCAGGAGAGCATGGTGCGGCGCGCGGCAGGCGGCAGCGAATTGCTGCCGTTGCCCTACGTGACCGGCAGCTTCGGCCCTAACCATGCACAGGTCAGCCTGGCCTACGCCCAGAGCCTGAGCATGGTAGAGTATGCGCTGGAACGCTTCGGCCCCGAAGGCATGGCCGCGCTGATGATCGCCTATCGGGAGGGCAAGCCGACGCGCGAGGCCATGCCCGCTGCCTGGGGTATGTCGCAAGAGGAATTCTACGCGGAATGGAAAGCCGCCACCACGGCTTCGGCAGCGGAAGCAGATCTGCGTGGCTTGGGCGGTTCTCCCTCAGAGCGTACAACGCTGTTGACCGTGGGCTTGATGGTGTGCTGTTGCAGCACGAGTTTGCTCATAGTGGCCGCTGTTGCTGCCGTGCTTCTGTTCAGGAAGTAACCGCTGTGGAGTGCAAAGCCTCCGACTTTGCATCATCAGAGACAATGCAATCCGTCTGACAGACTTTAGGAGGAAGGTCAACCCATGATCCACAACCTCTGGCACGAGTTGCGTGCAGGCCCCCGGGTTCCCGACCTAGTCTACGCCATCGTGGAAATTCCAAAGGGCTCACGCAACAAGTACGAATACAACAAACAAGATGGGCTCATCAAGCTGGACCGCGTGCTCTATTCCTCCCTGCACTACCCGGGCGACTATGGGCTTATTCCGCACACCTTCTGCGATGATGGCGATCCACTGGACATCTTGGTGATGATCAACGAGCCGACCTTCCCTAGCTGCATCATCGAAGCGCGGCCCATCGGCGTCTTCCGCATGTTGGACCGGGACGAGACAGACGACAAGATATTAGCTGTGCCCGCCACCGATCCCCTGTTCAACGACTACGACGACATTTCCGACATCCCCCAGCACTTCCTGCGCGAAGTGGCGCACTTCTTCGAAGTGTACAAAGACTTGGAAGGGGCACGAACCAAGCCGGGATCATGGGAAGGTGCAGAGGCAGCCAAGGCGGAGATCCAGGAGTCCATCGCCTTGTACGAGGCCCGCTTCGGCCTGCCCGGGCTCTGAGGGACAGATAGACCACGAAAAGGAACACGAAGGGGAACGCGAAAGGGAACACGAAAGAATGGAGGAAATCGTCCCCGGGCTGTGGCGCATTGTCCTGGCCCGCGGCAGCGTCAACGCCTACGTCTGGCGGGGAGAGGGTGGCCTGACGCTGGTGGACTGTGGCTACGCCTCTGATGGCCGACGTATCCTGCAGTCGCTGTTCGAGGCCGGATACTTGCCGCAGGACGTGCACCACATCGTCATCACCCACGGCGACATTGACCACATGGGCAGCCTGGCTCAGATGCAGGCGGCCACCAGCGCGGCGGTGCTGGCCCACACGCTGGAAGTGGACCTCATCGAGGGACGACGGTCACGACAATGGGGGCAAGGCCTGTCCGGCCGGCTGATGGCGTTGAGCTACAGATTGCTGCTGGGCACGGGGCTCGTCCGCTGCGAGCCCGCAAAGGTGGGCAGATCTCTGGTTGATAGCGAGACGCTGGACGGCGGCTGGCGGGTGGTGCATACGCCCGGCCACACGCCCGGCCACATCTCGCTCCATCACCCGGAACAGCAGGTGTTGATCACCGGCGACGCCCTGGGGCAACGACGAGGACGGCTGATAGGCCCGATCCCTGCCTACGCCATGGACATCAAGCAGGCGGCCGCTTCAGTGCGCAAGCTGGTGGCCCTGAACCCGCAGATCCTCTGCTTCGGCCACCTGCGCCCGCTGACGAATGTCAAACTGGAAGAGCTACACGCACTCGCCGCCCGCCTGTGAGAGGATGTCTCATAACTCACCACAAAGGCACAAAGACACCAAGACTAACTGAAACCACAATCATGAACAAAGGAGTTCAAAGACCAACCATGACCATAAACAACGCGGTACGTGAAGGCGCTCGCAACGCGGTGCAGGTCTGCATGAACGTGCAGGCTCAGGACCGCGTTTTTGTGCTCACCGATGATGAAACATTGGACATCGGCCAGACACTGGCAGACGAGGCCGCGGCCACCGGCGCGGCCGTCGAAATGCGCCGTCTGGGAGAGTACGCCTCCCGCCCCATTACCACCATGCCCGAAGGGCTGGTACCGGACATCGAGGCCTTTGGCCCCACGGTCAGCTTCTTTGCCGCCGGTTCCCAGAAGGGAGAGGTGGCTTTCCGCATGAAGTTGGGCGCATACTTACGCCAGGTGCTCAAGGTGCGCCACGGTCACATGCCCACGATCACCCCCCGCCTGATGCGCGAGGGCATGCGGGCGGACTACCGCCAGGTGCACGCGCTGACCATGCAGATGTATGAGCGGGTGAAGCAGGCGAAGGTCATCAGCGTCACTTCGCCCAAAGGCACGGACCTGACCGCCCGCTTCAGCCCCGATCTGAAGTGGATACCGTGCCACGGCCTGTACCACGAGCAAGGGCAATGGGGCAACCTGCCGGAGGGCGAAGTGTTCACCTGTCCGGCGACGGCGGAGGGTATCATCGTTGCCGACGTGCTGGGGGACTACTTCAGCCCCAAGTACGGCGTGCTGGAGCACCCCATGACCTTCCACGTCGTGGATGGCTGGGTCGAGCGGGTGGAACACGCCGATAAAGCGATCGAATCTGAAGTCTGGGCCTATCTCAACTCCGATGAGAACGGCCGCCGCGTGGGGGAATTCGCCATCGGCACCAACACCGCGGTCACCGAACTGACCGGCAACCTGCTGCAAGACGAGAAGATCCCCGGTGTACACGTCGCCTTCGGCAATCCCTATCCACACGAGACCGGCGCCGATTGGTCGGCCAAAGTGCACGTGGACGTCATTCCCACGCGCTGCACCATCGAGGTTGATGGCGAAGTGATCATGGTCGATGGCAAGTTTCGGCTTTAGTATCTGATCAGCCGATGAAGCCGATGAAACCGATGAAAGACTCCCCTGAGAAAAGGTCATTCAGCCATAGAGACACGGAGTACACAGAGGGCAAACCAAGGTGGAACTCAGAATTGCTCGACAGCAAACGCAAGAGGCATAGACTCCTTGAGAGACACCTTACAACCCCTGTGCCTCTGTGGCAAGTCCGGCGCCTTCTTCGGCAGAGTCATGAAACCAATGGAACCAACAGGATCGGCATGAAACCCATCGGCTCAATCGGCTGACTAGGAGTTAGGGAGAATGTGAACATGTCAACTGATCGCGATGTAGTCATTGTCAGCGCTTGCCGCACGGCCATCGGCAAGTTCGGCGGCACGCTCTCCACCATCCCCGCCACGGAACTGGGAGCCGTGGTCATCCGCGAAGCGGTGCACCGTGCGGAGGTGGAGCCCTACGCCGTTGACGAAGTGCTCATGGGCAACGTCGTCTCTGCGGGACTGGGGCAGGCACCCGCACGCCAGGCGGCCATCAAAGCGGGGCTGCCCGCCGACTACATCCCCGCCACAACTCTCAATAAGATCTGCGGCTCGGGGCTGAAGACGGTTATGCTGGGTGCGGCCATGATCCGCGCCGGCGATGCGCAGATCATCGTCGCCGGCGGCATGGAGAGCATGAACATGTGCCCCTACCTGCTGAAGCGGGCGCGCACTGGCTACCGGTTGGGTCACGGCCAGTTGCTCGACGCCTGCGTCCAGGATGGGCTATGGTGCAGCTTCGAAGACCAGCACATGGGCATCAGCGCCGAGTGGATCGCCCGTGAGTTCGGGTTGACCCGTCGGGAACTGGATGAGTTCGCCCTGGGCAGTCATCGCAAGGCCATCGCCGCCATGGATGGGGGCAAGTTCAAGGAAGAAATCGTGCCCGTGGAAGTCCCACAGCGCAAGAAGCCCCCCATCATCTTCGACACCGACGAGAACCCGCGGCGGGGCACCAGCATAGAGGCGCTGGCGCGGCTGCGTCCAGCTTTCCAGAAGGAGGGCGTAGTCACGGCGGGCAACTCCCCCGGCATCACCGACGGAGCGGCGGCGGTGGTCATCATGAGCCGGGCCAAAGCAGAGGAACTGGGCATTGAGCCGCTGGCCCGCATCACCGGCTACGACCAAGCCGGCGTGGAGCCCCTGAAGGTCTTCACCGCGCCCATTTTCGCCGTGCGCAAACTGATGGAGAAGACGGGCAAGAGCATGAACGACTACGACCTGATCGAGGCCAACGAAGCATTCGCCGCCCAGGCGCTGGCCGATGGCCGCGCCCTGGGTTGGGATTGGAAGCGGGTCAACGTCCACGGCGGCGCTATTGCCCTGGGCCACCCCATCGGCTGCTCCGGCGCCCGCGTGCTGGTCACCTTGCTCTACGCCCTGAAGGATCGGGGACTCAAGACCGGCCTGGCGACGCTGTGCCTGGGCGGTGGCGAGGCGGTGGCCATGAGCGTGGAGCTGGAATGACCAGCATCCGCCCCGCGCTCACTAGCCAGATCATCAAACCAAATCAAAGGAGATTTGTCACCATGGTCAACACGTGCAGATACGATGGCCAGTACACCTGCGATTGGGAGCAGGTGTTGGCCCAACGAACGGAGAGGATGCAGAGTTCCGTCATCCGCGAGCTGCTCAAGTTCACGCTTCTGCCGGACGTCATCTCATTTGCCGGTGGGATGCCTGCGCCGGAGCTCTTTCCCGTGCGGGCGTTCGAGGAGGCCTGCCGCTACGTCCTGACCCACGAGGCGCAGAGGGCGCTGCAGTACGGCTCCACAGAAGGGTATCCCCCGCTCAAGAAGTTCCTGGTGGAGAAAGTGCAGAAATACGGCGTCCCGGCGAAGCCGTCCAACATCCTGCTGACCAACGGTTCGCAGCAGGCGCTGGATCTCATCGGCAAGCTGTTCATTGACCCCGGCACGGTGGTGCTCACCGGATGCCCCACCTACCTGGGCGCCATCCAGGCCTGGAACGCCTACCAGGCCCGCTTCGTCACCGTGCCGCTGGATCACGACGGCATGCGGGTAGACCTGGTCGAGGAGGTCCTCAAGAGGGAACCGGTGCGTTTCATCTACGTCCTGCCCAACTTTCACAATCCGGCTGGCACCACGCTGCCGCTGGAGCGGCGGCTCCAACTTGCAGAACTGGCTGCCAAGTACGGCGTCTTCATCGTAGAAGACGACCCCTACGGAGAACTGCGCTTCGAGGGAAAGGACATCACCCCCATCAATGTGCTGCACAAGGAGAACACCATCTACCTGAGCACCTTCTCCAAGACGTTGGCACCGGGCGTGCGGCTGGGCTGGCTGGTTGCGCCCGAAACGGTCGTTGCCAAGCTGGCCCAGGCCAAGCAAGGAGCCGATTTGCACACCAGCACTTTCGTGCAGATGGTGGTCAACGACATCTGTCAGCGAGGCTTGTTGAAGTCCCACGTCAGGACACTGCGCCAGGTCTACCATGAGCGGCGGGACGTGATGCTGACAGCCCTGGAAGAGCACTTCCCTGAGGGAGCGAGCTGGACGCGTCCCCAAGGAGGCCTCTTCGTATGGGTCAGCCTGCCCAAGGAGTTCGACACCGGCGAATTCGTGAAAACCGCCGTGACGAAGGAGAAGGTGGCCTTCGTGCCCGGCTACGCCTTCTATCCCGATGGCGATGGGTGCAACACCATGCGCCTCAACTTCTCCAACGCCAAACCCGACAAGATACGTGAGGGCATCGCTCGTCTAGGTGGGGCAATCAAAAGGGAATTGGCTAGATAGAACGCCAGTGCCGCTGGTCTGATGCCAACTTGGGCACAGGCGGGGACGTGGTATAATCGTGCCATGAGCATCAAGACCGTTGCTACCAACCGCAAGGCATATCGCGACTACGAGATCATCGAGAAGTGCGAGGCGGGGATGGTCCTCACCGGCACGGAGATCAAGTCTGTGCGCGCCGGTCGGGTGAACCTGCGCGATAGCTACGCCACAGAGCGGAATGGCGAGATCTGGCTCATCAGCGCCCACATCGCCGCTTACAGCCACGGCCAGCGAGACAACCACGAGCCGCGGCGGGACCGCAAACTGTTGCTGCACCGCAGGGAGATCAATCGCCTCATCGGCAAGGTGCGAGAGAGGGGGTGGACGATGGTGCCGCTGCGGCTGTACTTGAAGGAAGGACGGGCCAAGGTAGAGTTGGCACTGGTGCGGGGCAAGAGGCAGTACGACAAGCGAAAGGCTATCGCCCAGCGGGACTACGAGCGGGAGGTGCGGCGGGCGGTGAAGGATTGGGA
>CAZPMV010000008.1:5486-12794 GCA_964587335.1 uncultured Anaerolineales bacterium | reverse complement strand
ACTGGAATCGGACGCAACCTCACGTCGCTTACGACAGCACCCACGACCGCTACCTCTTCGTCTGGCGGGACAAGCGCAACGACGTGCCCGGCAATCGGTGGGACGAGCTTTGCGATTACAGGAAAACGACCCCATACTATTGCTGGCCCAATGCCGACATCTATGGCCGCCTGGTGGCCGCCAATGGCGAGATCCTGGGATCAGCGGACATCGCCATCGCCACGGATGACCCCGAGGTCAGCCCCCGCGATCAGCAATGGCCGGAAGTGGCCTACAATCCCGAGCGAGACGAATATCTGGTTGCCTGGCAGGAAGTCTCACCCTTTGCCCTGGAAGGTGGCAGCAACGACAACTGGTATAGTCGCTGCTATGACATCAAAGCGCAGCGGCTTGACAGTGACGGCGAGCTGATCGGTAGTCCCATCACCGTATCTGAGGCCACTGACTGCCAATGGGTCCCCATCATCAGCTACGACAGCCAACTGAACAAGTATCTTCTGGCCTGGCATGACCACCGCTACCGCGACTGGGATCCTCCCCGGGAATACGACACCAAGAAAGAGATATTTGCCCAGTGGCTGGCCTACGACAATGGTCAACTGCTCCGAGAGGTAGCAAGCGACTTCGTCATCACCACCGACATCACCCACACCACGCAACCCGCACCTGAGTATCAGCAGTACTGCGACATCACCTACGACTCGGACAGCCGCAACCACTACATCCTATGGAGCGACGACCGGCTGCCGGATTCCCAAACGACCGACCATCACTACGACATCTTTTTCCAGCAATTGCCGGGCGGCAGCAGTGCCGCAATCTCCAACACGCTTCTCCATCAGGCACCGTACGTCCAAGAGAAACCGCGCGCCAGCTTCAACGCTCTCACCAACGAGGTGTGGGCCGTCTGGCAGAGCTACGAAGGCTTCGGAACGACAGCGCACAACTTCGCCGTGGAAATGGCCCACTTCACGCCCGATGACGCCCCCTTGGAGGATGTGCTCATCACGGCCCCGGGGCTCAGCACCTACCCCCTGCCCGATGTGGCCTGCAGCAGCATCAGCGGGAACTGCCTGGCCATCTGGCATGATCACGACCCCATCTACCAGTTATTCGATCAGAGCGCAGCACCCCTCACTGCGGCTGCAGCGCTCCGCGACACGACCAGTTGGGCCATCTATACGCGTGTCATCGCCAATGATAACCGTGACCGTCCAGAGTTCATGATGACCTTCACCGACCGCGGCACAGTCTATTTCGCCGTTCTCCCGGACAGCATTCCAACACCAACGACGACGCCAACGCCAACCCACACGCCAACAGCGACCACTGCGCCTACGCCTACTGCTACTCCCACGACAACGCCGACCAGCACGCCCACGCCGACGGACACACCGACGGGCGAGCCCGACCTGTCTGCGTCCACTAAGAGCGCCACGCCCGAGGTGGTGAACTACTTCCAAGAGGTCACCTTCTCTATCACCCTGCGCAACGACGGCGATGGCCCAGCAGAGGTCAACTTGACGGACGTCCCGCCACTACCCTACAAGGCAGGCAGCGCTTTGGGCGGCATCTGGTGGGACGACGTCGCTGGCGCCATCAAGTGGCAGGGCACGCTGGCAATCAACGAGTCCCACGTCTTCACGTTCGCCGTGCACGGCCCTGTGCCTACCATCCCCTACGACACCATCTACACCAATGAGGTGACGATAGACGACGGTGTCCATCCGCCCTTCGTACGCAGCGCCAGCATCTTGGCCAACCCCGAACCTACACCAACGCACACGCCGACACCGACGAGCACGCCCCCCTCTACGCCAACAGCCACGCCGACACCGACACCGCACCACGTTTATCTGCCGCTTCTGTGGCGGCGGGGCAAGGCCCACGTCATCCTTGACACACAGCCCCACCTGCTGTACAATGACCGCCGTCAAGAACCAGCCCGCTACTTGAGACAAGGAGTGACATCCCATGGATAGCGTACGCATCGGCGTCATTGGCGGCAGTGGCGTCTACGATATGGAAGCACTGCAGGACAAGGAAGAGATCACACTACAGACCCCTTTCGGCTCGCCGTCCGGCCCTTATGTCGTGGGCACGCTGGAAGGGCAACAGGTGGCCTTCCTGGCTCGCCACGGCCGCGGCCATTTCATCAGCCCCACGCGGCTCAACAGCCGCGCCAATATCTGGGGCTTCAAGATGCTGGGCGTGGAGTACCTCATCTCGGTTAGCGCTTGCGGCAGCCTGAGAGAGGAATACGCTCCAGGCCACATCGTCATCCCCGATCAACTCTTCGACCGCACGCAATTGCGCTCACTCAGCTTCTTCGACGATCCGCTCCACGGCACGGGCGGCATCGTGGTGCACATCTCCATAGCAGATCCATACTGTTCCTTCTTGAGCGACGTCCTGTATCAAGCAGTGCAGGCCACGTCCACCTCTGTGCACAAAGGCGGCGCCTTCGTGGTCATTGAGGGGCCGCGCTTCAGCACCAAGGGAGAAAGCCGCATCTTCCGACAGTGGGGGCTGGACATCATCGGCATGACAGCCATTCCCGAAGCGTTCCTGGCCCGGGAGGCGGAGATGAGCTATGCAACCATGGCCCATGTCACCGACTACGATGTCTGGCACGAAACGGAAGAACCAGTGACAGTCGAGGGCATCATTGAGACGTTGCTGCGCAATGCCGAGGTAGCAAAACAGGCAGTACAAAACGCCGTGGGGGCACTGAGCGACGCCCCGCCGTCGCCCTACGCCAACGCCTTGCAGTATGCCATCATCACCCGGCCCGATCTCATTGCTCCGGAGGTGAAGGAGAGACTCGGCCTGCTGCTAGGCAAGTATATGGATTAACATGCCAAGGGCGGCCTTGCGGCCGCCCTTGCCCTCTCTCATCATGTTGTAGAAGCTGACGAAGGACGAAGCACCAACGACGAGTGCATCATTCGTCCCCCGTCATCTGCGGGATTTCCCGATCTAGGCATTTGCTCAAGCCTCTTGGAGGAAATGCCCGCCCCCTCCTACCCAAAGGTCACGTATTCGCCCCTGATGACCCCCCCTCGCTCCACGCCCAGAAGTTCCAGCAACTCGCTAATCAACCCCGCTTTCTTCACCGCATCGGCCTGCGACCAGGTGCGGCTCTTGATCTCCAGGAACGTGCCCCCCGCTGGGCGGGTCAGCTTGTCCAGGTTGATGGCAAATCGCTCATCCTGGTACAGGATGCGGTAGCGGGTGCGCCACTTGACGACTTCCTGGATCCGATCCGGCTGGAAGTATTCCCGATAGAAGCGCAGCGAGTGCGCCGCTGGCGAGGTGAAGCGCGAGCGGGACAGGATCACCGAGTTCTCGTACTCCCGCTCCCGGGTCGGCCCGATCAGCGTCAGGCCATACTCGGGCGCCACATCGAGCGCCGGACCCAGCCGCTCTACCCCGTCGGATCGTTCCACCAGAACATTGTCCTCGCGATAACGCACGTAGCCCTTCTGCGGATCATCGAACAGGAAGTAGGTGTCGAACTGCTGGCGCGTGCTGCGCTTGACCAGCTCGACGTCCAATTCGCCCAACCGTTGCTCGACAGCCGCAAGGTCGGTGATGCCCACCTTCACCTGTATCTCGTAGGTCTCCTCCCGCTCCAACCCGCCCAGCGCCACCAGCTTGTCCATCAAGTTCTGCTCGCGGTGGTAGACGAAATCGTTGATACGCTCGCCGATGCGCCGCGCCTCCGCCAGCACCTCCGCCTCGTCCACGGTGAGCAGTTCCCGCTCTCGCATCAGCAGGCAGCCATCGACGAGCACGTGGCGCACGTCGCTCCCTTTGGCAGCGTAGACCAACTGCGAGTAGATGCTATTCGGCCCCAGAGCGAAGCGGGGCGTCAGATGCGGCCCCTGCAAGTCCAGTACGGCGATGTCCGCCCGCTTGCCCGGCTCCAGCGAGCCGATGAGCCGATCCAGCTTCAGCGCCCGCGCCCCCTCGATAGTGGCCATGGCAAACGCTTCCCGCGCCGGCAGAGCCGTCGGATCGTAGGAAACCCCCTTGGGCAGCAGCGCCGCCAACCGCATCTCCTCGAACATGTCCTGATCGTTGTTGCTGCCCGGCCCGTCGGTACCGATGCCCACCGCCACGCCTGCCTGGCGCAGCCTCAGCACGGGAGCCACCCCCGAAGCTAGCTTCAGGTTGCTGGTGGGATTGTGCGATACTCCCACCCGCTTGCGCGCCAGCAAGCG
Source organism: uncultured Anaerolineales bacterium (assembly GCA_964587335.1). Taxonomy (GTDB): domain Bacteria; phylum Chloroflexota; class Anaerolineae; order UBA3071; family UBA3071; genus UBA3071. The sequence goes on along the minus strand of CAZPMV010000008.1, from coordinate 8,568 downwards.
CATTTCCGCCTCGGTGACATGCACGCAATGGGCGGCGATCACCTTTGCCTCCAGTAGCCCAAGCCCATTCACGTACTCCACCGGCGTTTGGCCGTGCAGCCGCCGGCTATCCTCTACTTGGTCGGCGGTTTCGGAGAAGTGGGTGAGCAGCGGCACATCGTAGCGCCGAGCCAGCGCCGCCGACTGTTGCAGGATCTCCACCGTGCTGGTATAGGGTGCATGGGGCGCCACCGCTGGCACGATCAGGCCATGCCCGCGCCAGCGCTCGACGAAGTCGCGGCTGTAGGCCAGGCTCTCGTCGTAGCTGGCCGCATCGGGCGAAGGGAACTTGAGGATCGTCTCCCCCAGAATGGCACGCAATCCCACCGCCGCCGTGGCCTGGGCGACCTCGTCTTCGAAGTAGTACATGTCGCAGAAGCAGGTGGTGCCAGAGCGAATCATCTCCACGCACGAAAGGAGCGTGCCCCAGCGGCAGAACTCCGGTCCCACGAACTCCCGCTCCACCGGCATCATGTAGCCCAGCAGCCAGACGTCCAGCCGCAGGTCGTCGGCCATGCCGCGCAGCAAACTCATGGGCACATGGGTGTGCGCGTTGATAAGCCCCGGGATCACCACCCGCCCTGCGCAATCCAGTGTCTCATCGGCCTCATAAGCAGCCGTGATCTCGTCCGCCGGTCCCACGGCCACGATCTCGCGTCCCCGCACGGCCACTGCCCCTTCCTCCCAGACGTCGAATGCGGCGTTCATGGTGACCACCACGCCATTGTGAAGAACCACGTCTACCTTAGCCATTCCCTGTTCCCTCCTGCATAGTGCATCGTGCATCCTGCCTCTTGCTCCCTGCTCCCTTGCCCACCTGCTCCCCTGCTCCCTTGCTCCCTTGCCCCCTTGCTCCCCTGCTAGCCCACCGCCCAGGCTGCCACCAACATCCCCGCCCACCACCAGATTTGCGCCCGCTTCTGGTACCCACGGGCATCGAGGCCTCCCTCTTCCCCCTGGCCCACCCACGTCTGCCAGGCCAACGGCGTCAGCAGCGTGATTCCCAGAACGCCTGCCGCTAGCGGCTGCTCGGCAGTGACCAGGCAAGCCAGAGGAACAAGCTGAGCCAGGTTCACCAGCCAAAGCCCGCGGCGGCCGCGCAGCGCCAGCGAGCTCGCCTGCAGCAGCACATAGCCAGCAGCCACCACCAGCGGCAGCACCGGCCAGGCAAACCCGGCGAAGAGCAAATGGCCCAGGAGCCAAGCCAAGCCGATCTCGAAGAGGGACTGGGCTAGCGCGCCACCCCAGCGACGTGGCAGGAGGACAGACGCCAGAGACGCTATCAGCAGAGCGAGCGCTGTCGTCACCAGTGCTGCTGGCCCCAGCAGCAGCGCCAGGCCCCCCGTGAACAGCAGGTTCATCAGCAAAGCCCGCCAGGCCGCTGTCGGCTGCGTCTCTCTCTGCTGCCCGGCATCGCCCGCCAGCCAGCGCCAAAGGCGTGATACGGGCGACTCGGGCGCGACGTAGGGCAGCGGCAGCAAACGCGCTGTGGGCACCGCGTGCCCTTCCCAAGCGAGACCATGCTGCCGCACCAGCAAGGTCCATAGTTGCCCCCACAGTCCATCGGCCAAGATGATGGCCAGCAAGAGCAGCAGGCCGTCCTTCCGCTGCCAGCGCAGCCCGCCCGAAGCGAGCGCCCCCGCGACCGTGGCCCACGCTGGCGCCAGCCGAAACGGCTGTCTGGCCAGCCATACCCGCAGCCCCAACACTGAATGACTATCGCACCCTCGTTCTCTTTGCACCACCGCCAGACTGCCCTTCCCAAGACTCCAAGTTAGGGGACATTATACCACAAGACATCATAGGCACAACTCGTCCCCCCGCTTGTAACATTTCAGCCGATTGATGACGCTACCGAAGAAACTGCCAGACTTGCCACAGAGGCCCAGAGGGCACGGATGTCTGAAAGTTCCTCTCAAGGAATCTGTGTTTTTTGCGTTTGCTGCTGAACAGTTTTGAGTTCCACCTTGGTTTTTCCTCTGTGTGCTCCGTGTCTCTGTGGCTGAATGACCTTTTTCAGGGGAGTCATTGATGATCAACTGTGTTGCGATCAGCGCTGCCGCCTGCGCTTTTTGCGGCTCCAGGATGGTTGTGCTATACTATCGCTATACGCCAACGGCCATGTCAAATGACCACTATGTTCCCCTTCTCAAGCGCCCTACCTTGGTCCCGCTCATCCACACTTCCGAAAGGAGACGCATCATGAAGACCAAAGCCATCAGCACCCTGTTGATTCTCATCTCGTTGTTGCTAGCCTGCTGCGCACCAGCAACGCCGAGCCTACCCAACCCAGCATCTGTCTTCTGCGAAGAACAAGGCGGCACGCTGGAAATCCGCACCGGCGACGATGGTAGCCAGGCAGGGTACTGCATCTTCTCCGACGGCAGCGAGTGCGAAGAATGGGCCTTCTTCCGTGACGAATGTGAGCCCGCTGAGTCTCAGATCGGCATGCCCAATCCGGCATCTGTCTTCTGCGAGGAGCAGGGCGGCACGCTGGAAATCCGCACCGGCGACGACGGTGGCCAGGCGGGGTACTGCATCTTCCCCGACGGCAGCGAGTGCGAGGAATGGGCCTTCTTCCGAGGCGAATGTGAGCCCGCTGAGTCTCAGATCGGCATGGCCAACCCGGCATCTGTTTTCTGCGAGGAGCAGGGCGGCACGCCGGAAATCCGCACCGGCGACGATGGTCGCCAGGCGGGATACTGCATCTTCCCCGACGGCAGTGAGTGCGAGGAATGGGCCTTCTTCCGCGGCGAATGTGAGCCCTCTGAGCCCGATGATTCTCAGATCGGCATGCCCAACCCAGCATCTGTCTTCTGCGAAGAACAAGGCGGCACGCTGGAAATCCGCACCGGCGACGATGGTAGCCAGGCGGGATACTGCATCTTCCCCGACGGCAGCGAGTGCGAGGAATGGGCCTTCTTCCGCGGCGAATGTGAGCCCTCCGAGCCCTCTGAGTCTCAGATCGGCATGGCCAACCCGGCATCCGTCTTCTGCGAAGAACAAGGCGGCACGCTGGAAATCCGCACCGGCGACGATGGTA
>CAZPMV010000008.1:0-5386 GCA_964587335.1 uncultured Anaerolineales bacterium | reverse complement strand
GTCTTCTGCGAAGAACAAGGCGGCACGCTGGAAATCCGCACCGGCGACGATGGTAGCCAGGCAGGATACTGCATCTTCCCCGACGGCAGCGGGTGTGAGGAATGGGCCCTCTTCCACGGCAAGTGTGCTCCCAAGAGCGACTACCAGCCCCTGAGTGCCACAGCGTGCAGTGCTTTGGCGGACGCTGTGGCGGGAGCGCTGGACGTCGAGGTTGTGACCGAGCAAGCGGTGTTTGAGGACTACATCGGAGGAGAGACCGGTTTCGGTTGCCAGGCGACGGCCACAGGAACCGGATTGGACTTCGAGAGCTTCCCAGCCGTTGCTGATGCCCTGAAGGGAATGCTCGAAGCCCGGGGCTGGCAGGCAGATATGCAGTACGCTGCCGACGGGCCCACTGGTACTGGCGCCGGTTTTCACCAGGCCAATGGGCTATGCTTGCTGAGGGTGGGCTGGGAACCGTCGGAGGATGCCGATTGCCCAGAAGACCTGCCGATATCGGCGTGCGATCTGGCGCCTGAACAGCAACTGTATACCATTGTCCTGCACTGTGCCCAGGACATATCGACGGGGCAGTAGCTTCCGGGGCAGCGCTTCACCCCAGACCAAGACGTCTCCTCACTTGCGCTTTTGCCTGTTCTGGGGTATAAGTAGGCTGTCGCTGGCACGCGGCAACGCACTCACTCGAGACAGCAGCGGCCTGGCGGCCTCATGGGCCGCCAGGCGTTTGCTTGTCATCATGCGCAAATGGATGTCTTCATGCTCGATATGTTCTTCAGTCCCGAATCCGTAGCCGTCGTCGGTGCATCACGCAACCCGACCAAGCTTGGCTACGGCGTGCTTCACAATATCATCCAGTACGGCTACTCGGGTCGTGTCTATCCCATCAACCCCAAGGCCGACGAGGTGCTGGGCCTGCCGGCCTACCCCAGCATCCTGGACGTGCCCGACCCCGTGGAATTGGCCGTGATCGTCGTTCCGGCGAGATACGTTGCCTCTGTGCTCGAGGAATGCGGCCAGAAAGGGGTCAAGGGCGCAATCATCATCTCCGCCGGCTTCCGCGAAGTGGGCCGCGAGGGCAAGCGCATGGAGAAGGAACTGGTGGACATCGCTCGACGCCATGGCATGCGGCTGATCGGCCCCAATGTCCTCGGCGTGATTGATACCATCAGCCGCCTGAACGCCTCGTTCGCCGTGGGGATGCCCAGACAGGGCACCATCGCCTTCATGTCTCAGTCGGGCGCGCTGTGCACCGCCGTGCTGGACATGGCTCTGGCCGAAGGAGTGGGCTTCTCCCACTTCGTCAGCCTGGGCAACAAAGCGGACACCAACGAGATCGACTTCCTGGAGGCATGGCGCGACGATCCGCATTCCCGCGTCATCGTGGCCTATCTGGAGGGGATTGTTGACGGCGCCCGTTTCATGGACGTGGCCCGCCAGGTGACTCGCCACAAACCCATCGTGGCCATTAAGTCGGGCACCACCAGCGCCGGCTCGCGGGCCGTCTCCTCGCACACAGGCACCTTGGCCGGCTCCGAGCGAGCCTATGATGCCGCCTTCAACCAGGTGGGCATCATCCGCGCCCGATCGGTGGAGGATCTCTTCGATTATTCCATAGCCTTCGCCCGCCAGCCGCTGCTGACCAACGATCGCATCGCCGTAGTCACCAACGCCGGCGGCCCGGGCATCATGGCCGCCGACGCCATCGAACGAGCGGGACTGCAACTCGCCTCACTGGAACCAGAGACGCAGCACTTGCTGATAGAGAAGCTGCCCGCCGCAGCCAGCGCAGCCAATCCCATTGACGTTCTGGGAGACGCCCTGGCCGACCGCTACAAGCTGGCGGTCAACGCTGCACTGAACGATCCCAACGTGGGCGGTGTCATCGTCATTCTCACGCCACAGGTGATGACCCAGATCGAAGAGACTGCCCGCGCCGTAGGCGAGGCGGCAAGCCAGCACGACAAGCCGATCATGGCCTGCTTCATGGGCGAGGCCACGGTGGGTGTTGGCGTGGACATCCTCAACGAGATGAAGGTGCCCAACTACCGCGTGCCCGAACGGGCGGTGGCGGCGCTGGCGGCCATGAGCCGCTATCGGCAATGGCGAGAGCAACCGCCGCCGGACATCAAGCGCTTCCACGTGGACAACGATAAGGTGCAAGAGATCCTCGACCGCGTGCAGGAGGAGGGCCGCGTGACCATCGGCGACGCCGAAGCGCGGGAGATCCAGCAGGCCTATGGCATCCCCATGCCCGGCTCTGTGCTGGCCAGCACGGCCGAGAAGGCTGTGGCCGCCGCCGAGCAGATCGGCTACCCCGTGGTGATGAAGATCGCCTCGCCGGACATCCTGCACAAGACCGACATCGGCGGCGTGAAGCTAAACCTGAACACCCCCGAAGATGTGCGGGACGCTTTCGATCTCCTCGTCTTCCGCGCCACCCGTCACATGCCCGACGCCGAAATCTGGGGCTGCCTGGTGCAGCAGCAGGTGCGCGGCGGCAAGGAGATCATCCTGGGCATGAGCCGCGACCCGCAGTTCGGCCCACTGCTCCTCTTCGGGCTGGGCGGCATCTACGTGGAAGCGCTGAAGGACGTGACATTCCGCGTGGCCCCAATTGACGAGCGGGAAGCCCGGGACATGATCAGCGAAATCCGGGCCTACAGTCTACTGCGGGGCGTCCGGGGCGAAGCGCCATCGGACATGCAGGCCATCGTTGACACACTGCTGCGGGTTTCTCAGTTGGTCACCGACTTCCCCGAAATCGCCGAATTGGACATCAATCCCCTGATCGTCTTCGAGCGGGGGAAAGGAGTCCTGGGCATTGATATGCGGCTAGTGCTAGGATAAGGCGATTGCGGATTGCGGATTGCCGAAATGGAGAATCCGAAACCCGCATTCCGAAAACCGAAATCCCTATAGGAGCAGCAAACATGGCGACTCTTTATGTCACTTCAAGCGAGACTTTCTCCGGCAAGAGCGCACTCTGCATCGGGCTGGGGAAGCGATTCCAGCGCGACGGCCTGAAAGTGGGCTACATGAAACCCGTGAACACGCTGGCACAGAGCCGCGCCGGTGGGCCCTACGATGCGGATGTGGAATTCGCCAAACAGACTTTTGATTTGCCCGAGCCGGTGGACATCCTCTCGCCTGTAGCCATCACGCAGCACCAAGCGGAGGCCATCCTGAGGGGAGAGGACAGGACCGACTATGAAGCTCGGCTGCTCGCGGCCTGCTGCCAGGTCTGTCAGGATCGAGATGTGACCATCCTTGAGGGAGGGTACAGCCTGCGCGAGGGTTACATGGTGGGCCTGCCCAGCCCCTACGTCGCGTCTCTGCTCCAGGCCAAGGCCATCACCGTGGCTCGCTACGAAGAACGGCAGGCTGTGGATCAGATCCTCACAGCTCAGAAGCGGCTGGGTGGCAATCTCATCGGTGCAGTGATCAACGCCATCCCCCGCCAGCGTATGGAGTTCGCCCAGACGGTGCTGAAGCCCTTCCTGGAAGCGCGCGGCGTGACAGTGTTCGGCTGCCTGCCCCGCGAGCGGTTGCTGCAAGCCGTGAGCATCGGCGAACTGGTCGAGGGGCTGGACGCAGAGGTGCTTTGCTGCGCTGACCGCCTGGACGATCTGGTGGAGCACCTGATGGTGGGGGCCATGACCGTGGACAGCGCGCTCTCCTACTTCCGTCGCCGGCCCAACAAGGCCGTCATCACCGGCGGCGACCGCTCGGACATCCACCTGGCAGCTCTGGAGACAAACACGCGCTGCCTCATTCTCACGGGCAACCTCCATCCCAGCCCTCTGATCCTCAATCGGGCAGAAGATGCCGGTGTGCCCATATTGCTGGCCCGACGCGACACACTCTCGACCGTAGAGATTGCCGAGCAGTTCTTTGGTCGCAGCCGCTTCCAGCAAGACAAGAAGGTCGAGCGCTTCTGCAAGATACTGGATGAGAAGTTTGATTTCGATGCGCTGTACCGGGTGCTAGGATTACAAGCAAAGGAATAGTACGTGACAAGTGATACGTGATGCGTGAGAGGCAAGCGTGGCAATTGGGTCACGTTTGCCGCCTCACTGATCACCGCGTGGCTGGCAGCCTCACGCGGAAGTTCCCTATCAACCAGCCAAGAACAGACGGACGACTGGAGACAAGTCATGACACTGATTGAAGAGATCATCGCTAGAGAGATATTGGATTCCCGTGGCAATCCCACTGTGGAGGTCGAAGTCCTGCTCAGCAGCGGGGCGATGGGCCGGGCCGCGGTGCCTTCTGGCGCTTCCACCGGCGTGCACGAAGCGATGGAGCTGCGAGACGGCGACGCAGGTCGCTTCGGCGGCAAAGGGGTGCTCAAAGCCGTAGAAAACGTGAATCTGACCATCGCCGAGGGGCTGTGGGGCTGGGATGCGCTGGAGCAGACTGCCATTGACGAGCATCTGATCGGATTGGATGGTACCCCCAATAAGGGCAAACTGGGAGCCAACGCCATCCTGGGCGTGTCGCTGGCCGTGGCCAAGGGCGCCGCACAAGCGCTGGGACTGCCGCTCTACAGTTATCTGGGCGGGGTCAGCGCGCGCACGTTGCCCGTGCCGATGCTGAACATCCTCAACGGCGGCAAGCACGCCGTCGATTCCACCGACTTCCAGGAGTTCATGATCATACCCGCGGGCGCGGGCAGCTTCGCCGAGGCGCTGCGCTGGGGCGCCGAGATCTACCACAGCCTCAAACAGGTGCTGAAGGGCAAGGGCTACGGTACCAACGTCGGCGACGAGGGCGGCTTCGCCCCCTCGCTGGGCAGCAACGGTGAGGCCATCGAGGTCATCCTGGAAGCGATCGAGGCCGCCGGCTACCGGCCCGGCGAGCAGATCTTCATCGCCCTCGATCCCGCGGCCAGCGAGATTTATGACGCCGAACGGGGTCTTTACCTGCTGGAAAAAGAGGGGCGGGAGCTCAGCGGCGAGGAGATGGTAGCCTTCTACGAGGAGTGGGTGAACAAGTACCCCATCATCTCCATCGAGGATGGCCTGGCCGAAGACGACTGGGAAGCCTGGTCGCTGCTGACGGCGCGCATCGGCGACCGCGTGCAGATCGTGGGAGATGACCTGCTGGTGACCAACGTGGCGCGCATCCGGCGGGCCATCGAAGAAAAGGCCTGCAACAGCCTGCTCTGCAAGGTCAACCAGATCGGCACGCTAACGGAGGCCATGTCCGCCGTGGAGACCGCACACCGCGCCGGCTGGACGACAGTGGTCTCCCACCGCTCCGGCGAGACAGAAGACACCACCATCGCTGATCTGGCGGTGGCGCTCAACGCCGGGCAGATCAAGACCGGAGCGCCCTGCCGCTCGGACCGCGTGGCCAAGTACAACCAGCTACTGCGCATCGAGGA
>CAZPMV010000007.1:8159-29709 GCA_964587335.1 uncultured Anaerolineales bacterium | reverse complement strand
AGCGTGCCAGATAAGCAACAGTTCCTCAACGAGTTGCCGGATAGTTGTGTCCTTATGCACCAGAAGTATGCCCCACAGATGTCGCCCGGCGGCGTAGTGGGCTCACAGATGATCAGGCATCCTGGCGCGGTTCAATGTGATCAGCAATCGTCGGGAATGCTCCGGGAACACCAACCGATCGGGATCCAACGTGCCAAGAGGTGGCGCTTGAGGGTCACCAACGCGAAGGACATCCACGCGGGGTTCGCGTCGCAGCAGAGCCCGCTTCAGAAGCAGGGGGCAAGTTCTCGTCCAGGAGGAATCGCACCCTCATGCCTGGGCAGCCTGTGCCTGTCTCATCTGAGCCCGTAGCGCGCGCAGATGTTGGATGACGGAAGGAAAACCCATGAAAAACACTAACCGCAATCTGATCATCGCTCTCGTCGCAGGTATTGTCGCTGTATGCTGCTGTGCGGCTGCCTGTCTGTTGACAACGCTGCTCGTCTCCTGTCAGCCACCGACGCTATCATGGGATACCTCCACGCCAACTCAGCCATTCACACTGGCACACTCAACATCCACCCCTACTGCATCCTTGTCCCCTACCCCCGTACCGTTCAGTCCCCCGCGGCCGACGCCAACGCCCACTGCGGGCGGGGAGCCGTCTCCCCCTACGTCAACGCCCGATGCGGGCGAACGGCCGTTCGTCCCTACGCCAACTCCCGGTGTGGGCGGGGGGGCGTTTGCCCCTACGCCAACTCTGACCACCGAAGAGCGGCTGGCGCAGGTCGTGTTGCCCACCCGTGACATGCGTGACCTGGCGCTGCGATTGCGCCCGGGCCTGAACGACATCCCCCTGGTGGTGAATCCCACCCCTCCGCATTATGAAGAGGGTGATGTGGAGACCTTCTGGGTTGGTAATGTGGATACCGAGGAGCACTATCAGATTGAGGCTGTGCTGCAAGTGAAACTGCCGCACGTCTACATGTGGGTGGAGAAGGGAGAGGATGTGGATTTGGAAGACCTAGAGCACTCGGCGCGGCGTTTCGAGGAGCAAACGTATCCCACGAACCGATCCTTCTTCGGCTCCGAATGGTCGCCCGGCGTAGACAACGATGTGCACCTGAGCATCCTTAACGCTGCGAACCTGGGCGATCATGTGGCCGGCTACTTCTCCTCTGCCGACGAGTTCTCCAACCTGGCCAATCCCTTCTCCAACGAGCGGGAGATGTTCTACATTAACCTGGCCAACAACCCGCCAGGTACCTTCTTCTACGACGGCACGCTGGCGCATGAGTTCCAGCATATGATCCACTGGGCCAACGACCGCAACGAGGACACCTGGGTCAATGAAGGGCTTTCCGAGCTGGCCATGGAGCTGAATGGCTTCTCCCGCGGTGGAGCGGATCGGGTGTTCAGCGCAACTCCGGACACGCAACTGAATACCTGGACGGACGTACCAGAGTTGAACGCAGCCCACTACGGCAGCGCCTACCTCTTCATGAGTTACTTTCTCGACCGCTTCGGAGAGGAGCTGACCCAGGCGGTGGTCGCCTCGCCCGCCGATGGCCCGGTAGGCTTCGACGAAGCCCTGGCCGCGGCCGGCTACGACCTGCGCTTTGACGACGTCTTCGCCGACTGGTTGATCGCCAACTACCTGGACAGCTTGACGCTGGAGGACGGACGCTACGGCTATCAACGGGACAATCCCCGACAGGCGGCATTGGAGAAGCGCTATCGCAGCTACCCTGTTCGCGAGGAGATGACGGTCTACCAGTACGGCGCCGACTACTTCGAACTATCCGGGCAAGGTGACGTGGTGATCGACTTCTGCGGCGCTACGGAGGCGCGGCTAGCAGCCACGGACGCTCACAGCGGTCACTTCACCTGGTGGTCGCACCGAGCCGATGACAGCGATGTCCGCCTGACCCGCGCATTCGACCTCAGCGCGCTGAGCGAAGCCACGCTGGAGTTCTGGCTCTGGCATGATATTGAGGAGGGGTACGACTACGGCTATGTGGAGGTGACTGCCGACGGTGGTGCTACATGGCACATCCTGGAGGGCGAGCACAGCCGCGACTACAATCCGGTGGGAAACGCTTTCGGCGTGGGCCTCACGAGTAAGTCTGGCGACCCGGATACGGCGGCGTGGGTGAGGGAGCAGATGGACCTGACCCCCTACGCCGGGCAAGAGGTGCTAGTGCGCTTCGAATACGTCACCGACGATGCCGTGAACTACCCCGGCTGGTTCCTGGACGACATCACCATTCCTGAACTGGGCTACTTCGACGATGCCGAGGAGGGCGAGGGAGGGTGGATCGCTGAGGGATGGGTGCGGACCAACAACCGCTTGGCGCAGCGCTGGCTGGTGCAGGTCATTGAGCAGGGTCTGATCAGCGCCGACGTCCGGCGCATGTCAGTAGGCGACGATGGATGTGGTCAGCTATCTGTTGACGGCCTCGGGCGGAGGGGGAGAAGGGCGGTGCTGGTGGTCAGTGCGCTGTCGCCTGTAACGACAGAGGAAGCCGGCTACGCGTTTGAGGTGCGGACTCGGTAGCCCTCACGACCATCGACGCCGCTCCGCACTCTTCCGGAGCAAGAGGGGAGACGAGGTCTGATCTAACGAGCTCTTCGCCTTGTGACACATTTGAGCCACGTCTCAGCGTTGTGGGAGCTGTACTGATCGCTTCATCGAGACTAGCGCAGTGTCGCAGGTGGATTGAGGGCTTGCAGTAACGACTTCAGTCGCTTTGGAGGCAGGCAGAGCCACTGAAGTGGCTAATACGAACGTCTCGTTGAAGTGCTGAGGTGACATGAAGGTGACATGAAGAATGAAGCCCTGCGATACCAATCGGCCAGGCCTTGCGGGGCTTTGTGGCTCACCACAGTCAGGCCGATGCAACAAGCTCAGCCATCAAGCAGGTAGGAGGCGAAGACCAGCGTGCCGTTGGCCTCGTGATGCTCTTGCGTCACGCCGCCGGGGTAGCGAGCTTGCAGCTCAGGCAGCACGTCCAGGTGGTTGGGGGTGAGGATGAATACGCGGTGCGGTCCGGGGCAATCGTCCAAGGTCGCGCCGTGCGCATCCTGCGGCAGATCGACCGTGACCCGCGGGTAGGCCAGGAAGGCAATCTCCCGCACGCCGAGATGGAAGGGCTCGCTGATCAGGCAACCGCTGACCTTAGGATCGAGTCCGTAGAGATAGCGGCCAATGCGCGCTCGCGGCCGGGCAGAATCTTCCACCGCGCTGTAGTACAACTGCCAGTTGTGCAACCCCACGTAGATCACCCCCACGGTGAGCAGCAGAGCGACCAGTGCCGACGCCGTTTCGCCCCACATCTTCTCGATCAGCGCCCAGATCCGCTCCACGGCCAAGGCGACCAGCAGCGCCGCCGGCGGCAATATACCCACCAGCCGCGGCCAGAAGGGCGCATTGTTGGTCAACATGCTGCCGAAGAGGAGGAGCAACAGCAACCAGAAAACGGCCAGCGTGTGGGCCTCCCGTCGCAGACGGCGCAGAGCGACACCCATCCCCAACACGAGCAGCGGTGAGGTGTAAGGATCGAGCATCGGTTTGGCCAGTCCGAACTGTGTGCTGCTGTCAATGGAGTGGTGGAACAGGAGAAGCGACCGCTTGAGTTGCTCCTTCACCACGGCGCCTACCGTGTCCACCTGGTACTTGCCCATGAGGTGCTCTATCACCGGTGGGTGGAAGAGGAACACCGAACGGCTACGGTTGACGAAGTTGAAAGAATGGCGGACATAGAAGGGGATCATTGGCCCCAGGCCCAGGAGCAGCGCCAGCCCGAAGAGCACCAGCCCGCCCCAGTTGCCCCGCAACAGGTCCCGTCGGAAAAGCAGCGCGTAGACGAGAAATAGCCCCACGATTACAGGCACGACGCGTGCTGAGTAGTACATCTGGAGACAGATGGCCAGCAGCAACCCGCTGGCGACCAGGGAAAGCCGTTCTCGCCGTTTCAGGCCCCGCACGAGCAGGTACAGGCTGAAGAGCGCAAAGGGCCACGGGTCCATGTACTCGGCGATGCGGCTGAAGTGGTTGTGCACGTAGGAAACAGCGAGAAAAGCAGCCGCCAGCAATGCCACTCGCTGTGCGCTTTGCCGACCGGCCCGGCGACCGGCCTGGCCGTCGAGCAGCTCCCGTGTCAGCAGGTACAGCCCCAGCACAGCCAGCGTCCCTCCGATGACCGACGTCATGCGCAGGCCGAAGAGGTTGTTGCCAAACACCGAAAGGCTCAGTGCTGCGGGCATGAAGGCCATGGTGGGGATCTCGGCCCACATAGTGTTGAAGATGTAAGGTTGCTGCCCCGCCAGCAGCTTACGTGCCTCCAGACCGTGAGAGGCCATGTCGCCGTGAAAATCGTGGGGAATGGTCTCCAGCAGGTAGAAGCGCACGAGGAAGGCGGCGGCGACCACGAGCAGCACCAGGAGCGTCTCGCCCAGCCAGCGGTAGCCGGGAGCAGGTTTCCAGCGGGGTGGAAGCAGCGGAATCTGCGAGACGAACAGCGAGGCCAGACTGCCCAACCAAAGCCAACGTACTGCGGCGCTCTCTCCGCGTCGGCAGAAGATGATCGAAGCGGCGACACCCAGCCCCACGGCTGCCAGCACAAGGAGCAGCCGCGCTATGGGCAGCGGGCGTACTCCCCTGGGCCGCTCCTCTCCCTTCGACTTTGGCCACTGAAGCGGACGGACGATACGAGCATCCGGTTCATCACGGCGGGGCTTGGGGCGCGCAAGTGCTGCGACCCTCGAGGCGGCGGCCCTCACTGGCGGCAGTGCTATCAGGCCAAAGATGACCATCGCCGCAGCGTAGAGTCCGTAAGCGATGTTGAACTGCACTGGACGCGGCCAGCGGCTCACCCAGTCGGTGGGGAGTTCGCCATCGAGCAGCAGTTGGGCGCAGTACGCCATCGCCAAGGAAAGAAGCGTCAACAGCAAACGCAGCACGTCTTGTATCAAGTCATCTCTCTCCGGATGATGCTGTAGTAGGGGCAGGTCTGAGACCTGCCCCTACACCAGACCTGCTCCTACATCAGGCCCTGCCCATGCGTCATGGCCCCGCCCTGACCTCGAAGCTGAAGAAAGCCAGGTAGTCGGTAGGCTCCCGATGCTCACGGCTCACGCCGCCTGGGTAGGCCTGCTGCAACAGCTCCAGCACGCCGGCGTGGTTAGTCGTGACGATGAAGACCGCCGGCCCGGAAAAGGTGGGCAGATCACCTGCTCGCAGCGCTTCTTCCCGCACATCGGCGACGGGCCGCTCTCCGACCAGGAAGCGGATCTCTCGGTCGTGGCTGAATAACGGATCCCCGATGATGAATGATTGCGTCCCGGCAGGCAGCGCTGCCAGGTAGCGCCCGATGCGGGTGCGCGGACGGGCGGTGCCGCTGGCGTGGTCCGTGTAGAGCCGCCAGTTGGACACGCCCATGGTCAGCAGGGCCACGATGGTTAGCAAGGTGAAGACGACGCGGCCTCCCCGGCCGAACACCCCCTCCGCTTCTGCCCACAGCCGGTCCACCGCCAACGCCGCCAGCATTGCCAACGGCAGCAGTAGGCCCACGATGTGCGGCCAGGTGGGGGCGTCGTTGGTCAGGACGCTCCCCAGCAGCAGCGTCAGCAGGAACCAGGCGGCGAGCAGGAGATTGCCCATGCGGCGGGGACGGAAGATGACATAGCCAAGACCGAGCGTGAACAAAGCAGCGACCAGCGGAGCGACGAAGGGCTTCGGCAGGCTGAAATGTGTGCTGGCATCGCCGTAGCGGTAGAAGGTTAGCAACGAACGCTTCGCCTGCTCGCGCAGCACCTCGACCGCCGAATTGACCCCATACTTACCCTGCAGATGGGTCATGACGTTGGGGTTGAAGAGGGTGACGGCGTTGGCGCGCCCGACCAGCATATCGGGCGATTGGATGCCATAGAGCAGCATAGGGCCGAAGGCAAACAGGAAGCCCAGGACAAGCAGCAGCAGGCCAGGCAGCCAGGCGCGGGCCTGCTTTCTCTCCACGAGCCAGCGCCAGGCGATGAACAGAGGGACCAGCACCAGCAGGATGCGCGAGGCATAGTACATCTGCAAGCCCAGGCCAAGAAGCACGCCGCAGAGCGCGAAGCTGAAATGGCTGCGCCGCTTCAGGCCACGAACCAGGAAGTAGAGGGCAAACACAATCCAGGGCAGAATGTCCATGAATTGGCCGACGCGGCTGAAGTGGATGTGCACATAGGAGATGGTCAGGAAGCTGGCGGCGAGCAGTGCGACGCGGCGTCCGTACAGCTCTCGAGCCAGCAAGTAGAGCCCCAACACGCTGAGAGTGCCCTCGATCACTGCGGACATGCGAAAGCCGAAGAGGTTGTCACCGAAGAGACGCAGCGTCACGGCCATGGGCGCATAGCCGAGCATGGGGACTTCACCGTAGCCGACCCTCCACAGGGTGCGCTCCGCGCCGTAGATGAGTTCCCGTGCTTGAAAAGCATGAGACGCCATGTCGCCGTGCATGTCGAAGGGCAGTACCTCCACCCGGTAGAAGCGCAAGGCGAAGGCGACGACGAGGATCAGTGCCAGCAAAGCCAACTCGATGGCTGATGGCCGATGGCTGATGGTGGATAGCCGATTGCGGATGGCAGATGGCAGGGAATGCAGGCGAAGTTGGGAGAGCAGCAGCAGGGTGATGCCAGCCAACCAGCAGAGCCGCACGATGAGCGTCTCGCCCTGCGTGTACCACAGCGCCAGGCTGGCCACGTAGCAGACGGCAGCCAGCAGGAGCAGCGTGGGCAGCCATATCCAGCGCGCCTTGCTGGGCTGGGGTCGCGTTTCTAGCCTTGCCCACTCGGGGCGGATGATGCGGGCGTCCGGTTGTGGCTGGCGAGGAGCAGTGCGGCGTTCGCGCTGAGGACGTCGCACGACGGCGTCCAGGGCCGGTGCTGCCAGGCCAAAGACCACAAGCGCAGCGAGCAGCAGGCCGCAGCCAAGGCCTAATGACGCCAGCACGGGCCAGCGGACAACCCACCGCATCGGCAGTTTACCTTCTAGAAGCAGCCGGGCGACCAGCGCCGACGTCAGCGCCAGCAGCATCAACACGAAACGGAAAGGAGTCTTGCGCATGGGTTGACCTTCTGATGAGTTGCACTATCCCGAAGCAATGGCTAGATCATACTGACAGATGTGCTTTCTGTCAACCAAAGGCAACGGGGTTGCAGTGCTACGCGGCACCGCAACCCCATCTTTCACCACGGCGTTGCAGAATGCACCATCTCTGACCATCCAACAAGGTTGGAGACTTTGCGCTCCCGCTGCTACTCCTTCACGTACGGCTGGCCGTCCGCTGCTGGCGGGACCGTCTTGCCGATCACGCCGGCGAGAGCGATCATGGTCAGGATGTACGGGGCCATATTGATGAACTGATAAGGTATCCCTACCTCCAGTATCTGCAGTTTGAAGGACAGCGCGTCAGCGAAGCCGAACAGCAGCGCTCCCAAGGAAGCGCCAATAGGGTTCCAGTTGCCGAAGATCATGGCCGCCAGGGCGATGAACCCCTTGCCGCCGGTCATCAGATCGTCGAAGCTGCCAACGGTCTCCAGCGAGAACCAGGCCCCGGCCAGGCCAGCGATGCAGCCCGCCAGGATGACGTTGACGTAGCGCACTTTGAACACGTTGACCCCCAGCGTGTCGGCGGCCTTGGGGTGCTCCCCCACGGCTCGGGTGCGCAATCCCCAGGGCGTGTGGAACAGTACAAAATAGACAATGGGCACCAGCAGGAACATGGCGTAGACCATCGGCTGGTATTGGAAGAAGATCGTGCCCAGGATGGGGATATCCCACAGGGGGGTGTTGCGGAAAACGTAGGGAAGCAGCCCGGGCGAGCCGAAGGGGTTGTTCAACAGGAAAGCCTTACGCACGTAGCCGGTGATCCCCACCGCCAGGATGTTGATCACCGTGCCGGAGACGATCTGATCCACCCGGAAGCGGATGGAGAGGACCGCGTGCAGGGCTGCCATCAACGCCGCGCTGAGGATTGCTGCCAGCAGTCCCACCCACATATTCTGCGAGAACAGGGAGGCGGTCATGCCCAGGCAGGCCGCCGTGAGCATCATGCCTTCGATGCCGATGTTGATCACCGCACTTCGCTCGCACATCACCCCACACAGCGCCCCCAGGGCGATGGGCGTGGCCAGCCGCACGCTGCCCTTGATCATACCTACCAGATCTAACCCCTTGCCGGCTGCCGCACCTATCAGCAGGGCCAAGATGAGCAGTAGGGAGTTGATCCCCAGCAAGACGCTTGCCCCCCGCTCACCCAGATCTCGCACCCAGGACAGCAGGCCGCCCAGAGCGATAACCGCGCCGATGGCCATCAGCGCCGGGCGGGTGGGGACGGGAAGCCGCACCGGCGGCGGTTCGCCGATGATGCCCAGGCCCATCTCGGACACCGCATCCGGCTCGATGCGGGTCATGGCCAGGAAAAGGAGCCCCCCTGCCAGGAGTAAGTAGAATGTGCCAAAGGCCCTGCTTCGAGTCCAGAAGCGCTTCCTGACAAGAGTCACGGTTGTTGCTGTCATGGCTTAACCTCCCCAACCTCTGGTGAAGATCACTTCCGCTTGGCGGCGGACCCGAATGCGGTAGATCCAGCGCACGATCGCGTCGGCGGCGATGAACATGATCACCAACCCCTGCACGATGCTGACCAGATCAATGGAGATGCCGGGGGCTCGCACTTGCATCAACCCTGCGCCATTACGTAACGCCCCCCAAAGGAAGGCAGCGGGAAAGATGGCTATGGGATTGCTCTTGGCCAGCAGGGCCACAGCGATGGCGTCGAAGCCGAAGCCGGAGGAGAAGGCCGCCTTCAGCGAGTACTCGCTGGGCCGCCCCAACACGATCCCGATTCCCGCCAGTCCGGCCAGCGCGCCGGATACCCCCATAGCCAACACGAAGTTGCGGGCCACGCTCATGCCGGCGTAGCGCGCGGCGCTGGGGTTGGCCCCTACGGTGCGGATCTCGAAACCCCACGTGGTCTTGTACAGGAACCAGTAGACGAAGAAGATGGCAGCAATGGCCACGATGAAACCGGCGTGCAGGCTGTACTGGGGGGTTAGCAGCGGGTAGCGGGCTGATTCCAGCACGAAGGGAGAGCGGTCCAAGGTTGCCTCGGGGTCACGGATGACCTTCTTCACCAGGTAGTCCACCGTCTTGACAGCCATGTAGTTCATCATGATGGTGTTGATCACCTCGTGAGCCCCGGTCCACGCCTTCAGCAACCCTGGTATCGCCCCCCAGATTGCCCCGCCCAGCACTCCGGCCAGGATCGCCAGCGGCAGGTGGGCGTAGATGGGCAGCCCCTTGACAGTGAAGCCGACCACCGTGGCACAGAGCGCCCCTATGTAGAGTTGCCCCTCAGCCCCGATGTTAAACAGGCCGCACTTGAATCCCAGGGCCACCGAAAGCCCGGCCAGGATATATGGCGTGGTATAGACCAAGGTGTCTGCCAATGCCCGGGGCGAGCCCAGTGCGCCTTCGAATAGGCCCCGATAGGCTTTCCAGACGAAGGACAGTCCCTCAGTAGCCATCTCTCCAAACGGCGGCTTCGGTTCCAGCAGCGACATCTCGTAGATCTTGGTGACCCAGATGAGCAGCGCACCCACTAGCAATGCGGTGAAGATGGCCAGGAAGGGGATGGTGATCTCCGACCACTGTACCGCTTTGATCCGATCCCAGACGCCGAGGGTCAGGTCCTCTCCCTGCGTGCCGATACCGGTCTTGATGGTTCCAGTCTTCAAGCCGGCCGCGATCTCGATCAGGCGATCCCGAATCACTTGGGGTATGGCCGCTGCACGGAAGCCAGCCAGGCCCACGCCGTCGTTGGCGGCATCAGAGAGCATCGTACCGCTCTCGAAGTCATCTTCTGCCGCGCTCCTGACGACGCTGTAGACTGCATTGTCTACTCGTTTCACGGCGCTGGCAAGCACACGCTCGGCCCCCTCCACCTTGCCACGGCCAAAGGTGGTCACGTACTCGTCCTGATCCACGCCGATGACCCAGATCCCCTGTTGGGCTGCTCCCAGGATGCCGCCGGAACCGGTCAGACCGCCGGCGCCGAAGATGACGTCTGCCCCTTGCTTGATCTGCGAAGCGGCGGCCGCCCGCCCCAGCGCCGGATCGGTGAAGGAGTCGATGTAGCCGCCCAGCACTTCCGCCCTGGGATTGACGTGCTTAACTCCCTTTTCGAATCCCCTGCGGAACTTGATCACCGGCGGGATTTCCACCCCGGCCACGACGCCCACGGTGTTGTTCTTGGTCATCAGACCGGCCAGCGCGCCCGCCAGGAAGCCGGCCTGATCTTCGGCGAAAACCAGCCCCGTCACGTTGTCGCCAGGGGAGATGGGGTTGTAGTCCACCGTGGCGAAGCGAACCTTCGGATGCTCCTCAGCCATCCGCTCCGCCACCTCGCCCAGCATGGAGCCCACGGTAATGATCAGACCGCACCCTTCGCCGACGAGCCTGGTCACGTTCTGGCGGAAGTCCCCGCCGTGCTTTGTCTCGACGTAGCAGGTCTCCAGGCCGAACTCGGCCACGGCGCGTTGCATCCCCTCGTAGGCATACTGGTTGAAGGTGCCGTCGTCAATCTTGCCCACGTCGGTGACGAGACCGACCTTCAGAGGACGATTCATTTCCCGTTGCGAATCCACGCTACTTCCTCCTGACGTGATGCGTGATTCGTGAGACGTGATCGGAGAGACCCACATATCACGGTTCACGCGTTACGAGACTCAACCGCAGTACTTGATGAAGAGCCGCCTCTGTCGATCAGGCAGGCACTGCCTCCGTCTCCTCGGTAACGCCGGCCATCAGCAGCCCCAACTCCTCTCGCGTTGCCTCCTGCGCGTTCACCGTGGTGATGATCTTCCCCTTGTACATGACGGCGATGCGATCCGAAAGGGACATGATCTCGTCCAGTTCGGCAGAGACCAGCAGCACGGCGGTGCCCTCATCCCGCTTGTTCACGATCTGCTGATGGATGAACTCGATGGAGCCCACGTCCAGGCCACGGGTCGGCTGGGCAGCGATGAGCAGAATGATGGGCCGGCTGAACTCACGAGCCACGATCATCTTCTGCTGGTTGCCGCCGGAGAGGCTGGCGCCCAGCGTGTAGACGCTGGGGGTGCGGATGTCGAACTCGCGCACCAGCGACTGGGCGTTTTCCTCACAGGCCCGGCCGTCGGTCAAGATGCCATGGGCAAAGGGCGGCTGGTAGTAGGTGCAGAGCACTAGGTTGTCCACCACCGGGTAGCTGGCGATCATGCCGTGCTCGTGACGATCCTCGGGGATATGTGCCACCCCTTGCTCGCTCACCTTGCGGGGCGGGGCGTTGGTCACGTCTACACCGTTGATCTCCACCCGGCCATCCAACGCTGACCGCAGCCCGGTCAGCACCTCCACCAGTTCCGTCTGGCCGTTCCCCTGCACCCCAGCAACACCCAGCACCTCGCCAGCCCGCACCTCCAGGGAGACCCCGTCCAGGGCAATGACCCAGCGGTCGTCCATAGCCCGCAGTTCCTCCACCCGCAGCACTGTCTTGCCGGGCTGGGCTGCTCCCTTGTCCACAGTGAGGATCACCTCGCGCCCCACCATCATGGCCGCCAGTTCCGGCTCACTGGTCTCGGCAGGGACAGTGGTGCCTACCACCCGCCCGTTGCGCAACACCGTGATGCGGTTGGCGATCCGGAAGACCTCCTTCAGTTTGTGGGTGATGAAGATGATGGATTTGCCCTGCTTCACCAAAGACGAGATGGTCACGAAGAATTGCTCGGCCTCCTGTGGGGTCAGCACCGCCGTCGGCTCATCCAGGATCAGAACGTCGGCTTCCCGATACAACGCCTTGATGATTTCCACGCGCTGGCGGGTGCCCACCGGCAAGTCAGCCACCGTGGCCTCGGGGTCAACTTCCAGGCCATACTGCCCCGAAAGAGCACGGATACGCTGGGCTGCGGTCTTGCGGTCCAGGACGAAGCTGTTGCGCACGACTTCGGTGCCCAGCATGATGTTCTCCGCCACGGTCATCACCGGAACCAACATGAAATGCTGGTGTACCATGCCGATGCCTTGGGCGATGGCGTCGCTGGGTCCTTCGATCTGCACCTCTTTTCCATCCAGGAAGATCTGCCCTTCGTCCGGTGCATACAGGCCGTATAGGATGTTCATCAGGGTGCTCTTGCCAGCCCCGTTCTCGCCCAGCAGGGCATGGATCTCCCCTTTTCCCAGCTGAAAGTCAATGTGGTCGTTGGCGAGGACACCGGGGAACCGTTTGGTGATGTTACGTAGTTCAAGGACAGAGGACATAGGACACTCCCTGGTGCTAGTGTGATGCAGCATCCACAGTGATCTGATGCCAGGTGTTGTCAATGGATCTCACCAAGTGCACGCCTGGCGTGCCAGGCTCGATCCGGTCTATGAATACGGGCGCCGAGTCTGACAGTGATTCTACATAAGCCTGCCACCCCGTTGCTGTGCCATGTGTGTAGTGGCGCATTTCATCTTTCTTGCGTTCAATGAGGATGAGATCCTGACGGAGGGTGCGGGTCTCTTGGAAGTACAGCAAGGGAACGAACCTGCGCCAGGCTGAAACGACTACTGCATCCTCCGGAAGGTTTTCGAAGGAAGACAAAGCGAAGTCGGTGACCTGAGTGCTGCGACTTCTGATCAGGCGCACAGGGAGCTTCCAGGCGAACAGACCAGCCCCCAATGCCATGGATATGATGACTCCTATGATCTTGAGAGCGAGCCTGCTACGCTGATCGAAAAAGAAAGCCAGGCCGTAGGCAATCCACAGGGCGAACACGAAGTAAGACGGTGTCACCATGTAGAAGTAATCGGGTGCAGCATAGCCTGTGAAATATCCGAAGTTGATAGCAAAGACGATCAGCAGGCAGATGCAGATGGCCCTATGCTTTGTCCATTGTTGCCAGAGTCCGACCAGCCCGAGAATCACTCCCACGCCGAGTAGGTTCTTGGCAAAGAGTTGCCCATGTTCCACAAGACGTTTCAGATAGAAGGCCGGAGTGTGGATGGTTGTCGTCTGGTACTGCGCCCCCGTCAGGTACTGTATGAAGCCAGCGGGCGTATCTGGGACGTGCAAGGTGCCAACGGGCACGATGACCCTGGAGCGGAAGTGGCTCCAACTCAGCACTATTATGCCAGCAATCGCAGTTATCAGCAAGAATGCTGTTGCTGCGGTCCATCGACGCCTCTGATTGCGGTACAGCACCAGAAACAGGAACGCCGGCAGGAACAGAAGATTGGCCAGATAGGTTCCCAGCGAAAGGCCAAACACGGCAGCGGTTGCACAAAGCAACCCGCGAGATGGCTTCCGAAACCAGGCCAGGGTAAGGGCAATGGCCAGGGCAACGAAGCAGATGTTGACGTTGTAGATCTCTGTGACGACCGCCTTCTCCCAGATGAACGGGGACAAAGCGAAGGTCAATGCTGTGGCAAGCGCGGCGAACGGGTTGCCCGTCGTCCGCAGTGCAATCCAGCCCAGCAGCCCAACGGCCACACTGGTGCATACAGCACTCAGCACATTGGTGGCCAGCGCAGGCTCCTGAAAGAAAAGGGTGAATAACTTCCCCAGGAACGTGTGCACGGGGTAGCCTGGAGGATGAGTCACTCCAAGTTGGTAGGCCTGCAGCGAGAGCTCGGCGGAGTCACCCCAGTTGACCTCGGGCACCAGGGTCAACAGGTAGATCGCCAAAGAGGCCAACGCCGCGATGGCGGGGACAAGTTGCGCCAGCTTACCGCGGGCTGAACTGCCTGGTTGAGGTGATGAGGGCTTTCTCAGAGAGGCGCTTTCTCCACTCACAGCCTGTTCTCTGCCCGTTCGCAGTCAGTGGGCACTCAATGTCATCAAGCTAAGGTTGTAGCATAGGGCCTTGTGCCCGTTTCTGCTGCCCAAAGACGCCCACAAGGGGCTAAACTACGCTCAACTAAATGACATTGAGTGGGCACTCTGCCATCTGGCCAGCACCGGCCTCCGGTACAAAGTCGCGCTTGGAGTGCTGGAGCTCTGCTCCGGCGACAGCAGAGCTGGCACATCCCAGAGTTTCGCGCCAAGAACTGGTCTAGAAACAACTCACACAAATCGCTCGCGAATCTCGGCGCTGATATAGTCCAGAATCGCCACGGTGATGGCGATGAACCACACGGCAATGCCTGCCGAGCGATAGTCCAGCAGGCGGATCCACTGCATGAGCAGGAAGCCGATGCCGCCACCGCCGACCGCACCGATGATGGTGGACATGCGTACGTTGATGTCCCAGCGGTAGATTGTGAACGAGATGAAGGGGGGAAGCACCTGCGGCACCACCGCGTACATGATCGTCTGCAGCCGGTTGGCGCCAGTGGCCTGGATGGCCTCGATAGGCCCGGGATCAATGCTCTCGATGGACTCCGAGTAGAGCTTGCCCAAAGCAGCGATGCTGTGCACCGTGAGGGCGATGATGCCTGCGAATGGCCCCAACCCCACCCACAGCACGGCGATGATGGCCCAGATCAGCGGCTCAATGGAACGGATGATGTTGAGCACCGTGCGAACCAGGTAGTAGATGGCCATGGTGAGCGAGGAACCGCCCATCAGATTGCGGGCGGCGAAGAAGCTCACAGGAACCGCCAATACGATGCCAAACAGCGTAGCCATCAACCCCAGGAAGATCGTCTCCACCATCTTCTCGATGGCCAGTTTCAGTTCATCGCTGGGCAGCAGCCCGCCCACTTCGCTGACCTGCTGCGCTTGGATCTGGTGCATCTGAGTCCTCTTGGCTGCACTGGGAGGAATCAGCCGGTAGGGCATGGTGACCTTCAATTCAAACGCCCCTTCGCTGTCGGTGGTGACCTTGAGATATTCGCCCTCTTGGCGAATGATGAAATCGTTGTTCATGGAGTCCGACCACCAAATCGCTGTCTCCGTGTTGGGGGCGAAACCTCGACCGCTCAGGGTCAGAACCGTTCCCGACACCACCTTGTACGATTCATCCTGGTAGGACAGATCGCCACAGGTGGGGTCCGCCACCACGTAGGGCTCGCCGGGCACTTCTTCCGGCGGCGGCGGCGGATTGTCATCACAGGGCACGCCGATATCTGCCGCGCCCATGAGCACGCTCTTTTCCCGGGTGACCGCGTTCTCCCACGGCCAGAGCACCTTGGTCATCGCCGGCACAGCATCGTCGAACTCAGTGACCAGCTTGTGTAAGTCGATCTTGGTGATTTGCCATCCCAGGGCGAAGAACAGAAGGGCCACCAGCACAAAGACGCCAGCGCCAGCGCGACGGCCTGGCCGGGCCTGCTGGTACGCATCCCAGGCGATCCACAGCCAGAGCAGGATCAGCCCACCGACCAGGGCGGCCAGGAGAGGCTGCAAACTGATGGCCTTGCGAAAGCTGTTCAGCGCCCCCACTTCTCGCCGGGCGGCGAGGTTCATGCGCCAGACTAGCAATCCGATGCTGCTGACCAGACTGACCAGCAGCAACAAGCCACGGCGAGCCTGCCGGGCCAGGACATGACCCAGCCCGGGGACGAAAAGCGACAACAGCCCCGCGAGAAGAGGCGACACCAAGCTGGGTTGGTCAGAGGATTCCTCGATGTACCGTTTTTCGGTCATGGTCAGATGCCCTCCTCTGTAAGCCCGACGCTGACCCGCACTGCCTCCTCGCCGTAGATCTCTTTGAACTCCTCATCGGTCATGCGGCGGATGTCCTCACGCGAGCCCCGGTAAACCAACTTGCCATCGCGCAGACCGATGACCCGCGTGGAATAGCGTTGGATCAGGTCCAGGTAGTGCAAGGTGCAGAGAATGGTGATGTTGTCCTCCTGGTTGAGCCGCTCCAGGTAGCCCAGGATAGAATGGGCTAGCACCGGGTCGAGGCTGGCCACCGGCTCATCCGCCAGGATCATTTTGGGCTCCTGCATCAGCGCCCGGGCGACGCCCACCCGCTGTTGCTGCCCGCCGCTTAGCTCATCCGCCCGCTTGTGCGCTTGGTCGGCGATCCCCAGACGCTCCAGGGCCCGCGTGGCCCGCTGCTGGTCTTCAGGGGGAAAGCGATTGACCAGGCTGGCCCACGGGCTCACGTACCCCAAGCGGCCGGCGAGGACATTCGTCAACACCGAGGAGCGCTTAACCAGGTTGAAGTGCTGGAAGATCATGCCAATGCGGCGGCGAAGCTGTCGCAGTTGCTGTGGTGAAGCGGCCGTGATATCCTCTCCGTCCCAGATGATCTGCCCTTCGGTGGGCTCGATCAGCCGGTTGATACAACGCAAGAGAGTAGACTTGCCCGCGCCGCTCAGGCCGATGATCACCAGGAACTCGCCGTCTTGCACAGTGAAGCTAACATCCTTCAGCGCCACCGTGCCGTCCTTGTAGACTTTGGTCAAATGTTTAACTTCTAGCATGCTCACCCTCTGTCCAACGAGCAATGAGACTGAAATCATGGATGCAAGCTACGAGGCCCGTCCGTTTGGCTGAGCCCTTCGACGAGCTCAGGCTAGGCTCGCGACGAAGCCTCGGGCCGCCACGACAGCGCCCGGGGATGGACGCTAGGAACTCATGCTAAGATCTTGCTACTGAGAAGGGGGGACGTTGGGTCCCCCCTTCTCCTGTTGCCTAACTAGCGGCCTATAGGACCGCGCCTGTGCCTACTGCAAGTCTTCGAGGTTCATACCCGAAGCGCTGAGCACCTGGCGGAACGGATCGTAGAAAGTATCGTCGATTTGCATCAGGGCCGCCCACTGATACGCCGTATCGAGAGCTTCCTTGCCCTCGTCGGTCTCGGCGATCTTCAACAGCGCGGCGTTGATCTGGTCGCGCAGTTCTCGCGGGAAGCTGGATGTATACTGCACGCCGTCGTTGGGGATGTCCTCAGTGAGGGCGATGACGATGACCTGCTCCATCACGTCGGGATAGTCCTCCTCGATCCGCGTCCGGGCGTCCACGTAGGTGGCGCCGACGTCGCAATCGCCGTTGTACACGGCAGCAGCGACGCCATCATGGCTGCCAGCATCCACGACCTCGGCCAGATCGGTATCGGTGTCAATCCCCGCAGCACGCAAGGTCAGCATGGGGATGATCCACCCGCTGGCGGAGAGCGGATCAGGCCGGCAGAAGGTCTTGCCCGCCAGGTCGGCGATTTCCTTGATGCCGCTGTCGGCGCGGACGATGAGCTGGCCGTTGTAGGTGGGGCTGCCGTAGCGCACGGCGACCAGTTCTGCCTCTGCACACCCCTTGTCGGCGGCCAACACGTAAGCGAAGGTGGCCAGGGAGCCCATGTGAGCCTTCGGCGGTGTGGTGCACATCGCTTCGATGACACCAGCGTACTCGGTGGCCACGCTGCTCTCGATGATCAGCCCGGTCTCCTGGAAGATCAGATCGGCGACCGCCTCAAACCCAGCAACCACGCGCTCCGTCTCGCCGGAGGGGACCACGGACCAGATGATGGGGTTCTCCTCGGTGCCCAACGCGGCCTCCGGAGCCAACTGATCGCCGCCGACCGGATCCACGCCCGTGTCCAGCGATCCATCAGCCAGCATGCCAAGGATCTCGTCCAGCTTAGCCTTGACATCTCCGGGAATGGCGCCTGCTGTGTCGTGGAAGTCGGCCAGGCCGACGCCTTCGTTGGCTGCCTCAAAGCCTGCCGTGCCTCCCTCGAAGGTCCCCTCGGCAGCGTTCTTCACTGCCGTGTAGACGGCCACGTCCACCCGCTTCATGGCGCTGGAGAGCAGCTTGTCGGCTCCTGCTTCCGCACCGCCCTTGAAGGTGGTGAAGTACTCGTCCTGATCCACGCCCAAGACCCAGACTCCCTGCTGGGCTGCGCCCAGGATGGCGCCTGAACCGGTGGGACCACCAGCACCGAAGATAACGTCCGCGCCCTCGGCGATCTGCGATTCGGCCGCTGCCTTGCCGCGGGCCGGATCGACGAAGCTGTCAATGTAGATGCCTATGTTGCTGCAGTCGGGGCAGACGTACTTGACGCCGTTCTCGTAGCCGTTGCGGTACTTCTTGACCGGCGGGATCTCCATGCCGGCCACGATGCCTACCGTCTTCGACTCGCTCACCAAACCTGCCAGGGCACCTACCAGGAAGCCTGCCTGATCCTCACGGAAGACCAGGCCCATGATGTTGTTGTTGGGCATGTCTTCTGGAGCATAGGCGAAGTCCACGATGGCGAAGTTGACGTCGGCGTACTTGGCGGCCATCTTCTGGGTCGTCTCACCCATCATGAAGCCGACGGTGACGATCATGTCGAACCCTTCGTTGACGAACTGCTCGACGTTCTTCTCGTAGTCGGTAGGCTGCAGCGTCTCGATGAAGGCGCTCTCGAGGCCGAGTTCATCCACGGCCTGCATCATGCCCTCGTAGGCGTACTGGTTGAAGGTACCGTCGTCTACCTTGCCTACGTCCGTTACCAGCCCAACCTTGAACTTGGGTT
Source organism: uncultured Anaerolineales bacterium (assembly GCA_964587335.1). Taxonomy (GTDB): domain Bacteria; phylum Chloroflexota; class Anaerolineae; order UBA3071; family UBA3071; genus UBA3071. Next base: position 11,259 of record CAZPMV010000007.1, on the reverse strand, counting down.
CCGGTGTGGGCGGAACTGCAGTGGGTTCCTCAGGAACGGGGGTGGCTTTGGCACAAGCCGATACCAACAGCGAGAGCACGACCAAGCCAGCCACGATACTAAAGAGTAGTTTACGCATTTGAGATTCTCCTCCTCAAAACATGTTTTGTGATTGGTTAGTTTGTAACCTGCCGGTTGAGACTTCCGAATCGCAGATTGCGACGTCTTCTAAGGTATCCTCTTTCCATCACCCCCTTTCCACTGTCCATTGGCAATGAGTTGCGGATCTCTCTGCACACCGTGTTTGTGCTAGTTCTTTTGTTCCGCCTCCCATCGAACCGCACAAGGGGACAGGAGCAAGCCTCGGTCATTATAACCCATTCTGTGAATCTGGGCAAGTTAGAAACAAGAGGCGTCACAAATTCGGGATCAGGCCGCCGCCGCGTTGCCCGTAGATGGCCAGCACAACCCCTACATTTTGTGGTTATGCCGGGTTATGCCGTTGCCAACACAATATGTAGGGAGATAGAATCCACAATCGCTCGGGGTATTCGTCAATGAGGCCGAGCCAGGCCTGTTTCCGTCTCCCTTAGGGCCTGTAAACAAACAAGTTCCTCAATCGTGTCATTGCGAGGAGCGCTTTTTGCGACGAAGCAATCTCCTTCCTAGACCTCACTACCGGACACTTTCGCCAGGACGCGGATGAACACGGACAAACACGGATGTTCTTCTTCTTTTTTCGCCCAATTGTCCCCATTGTCCGCGGCCATCGGCGTTTGTCCGCGTCCCATTTGGTGACTTGCCGGAGAAGTGTCCGGTACAGAGTCCTGGACAAACGTGGGGATTGCTTCGCAAGAAAACGCTCGCAATGACATCGTGTTGGGAAGTTATACTTTCACGGACCCTTAGGTTCATTTCTTCCGTTCTGAGGGCGGCAACACTTCGCGGCCCCGCCCGCCCGATTGGGCCGGTCCGATGGTCCCGTCTTCCTCCAAAGTGTCAACGAGGCGAGCGGCGCGGGAGTAGCCGATGCGCAGTCGCCGCTGCAGAAGGGATATGGACGCCCGATTGGCCTCGCGCACCACCTTCACCGCCTGGTCGTACAGGTCGTCCTTACGCCTGGCTTCCTCTTCCTGCTCGATCATCTCCTCCCACAGTGGCTGCTGGATCATCTCCTGGGGGCGGAAGGGTTGTTGTTGGGCCCCCATCCCTCCCGGCAAAGGCTCAGGGGCTCGCACACCCTTCCAGAAGCGCACCAGCTGCTTCAGCTCGCGGTCCGAGACAAAGCAGCCCTGCAAGCGCACCAGCTTGCTGGAGTCTGGGGTCATGAGGAGCATGTCACCGCGGCCCAGCAAGCGCTCGGCTCCCGGTTGATCGAGGATCACGCGGCTATCTACCTGCGAGGTGACGGCAAAGGCGACTCGGGCAGGGAAGTTGGCCTTGATCAGTCCCGTGACCACATCCACGCTGGGACGCTGAGTGGCGATGATCAGGTGGATGCCTGTGGCGCGGGCCATCTGGGCGATGCGGCAAAGGTAGCGCTCCACCTCGTCGGCGGCGATCATCATCAGGTCGGCCAACTCGTCAATGACAATGACGATGTACGGGAGAATCGCCTCGCCGCGGCTGGCAAGCATCTCGTTGTAGCTTTGCAGATGGCGCGCTCCGGTCTTGTTGAAGAGCCGGTAGCGGCGGTCCATTTCCCGCGTGGCCCAGCGCAGCATGCTCACCACCCGCTCCAGTTCCACCACCACCGGAGCGATCAGATGGGGAACGCCATTGAAGAGGGTCAGTTCGACCATCTTGGGGTCAATCATCAGGAAGCGAAGCGTGCGCGGCGTGTGTGTGCAGAGCAGACAGGTCACGACGGAATTGATGCACACCGATTTGCCCGACCCGGTGGCGCCAGCGATAAGCATATGAGGCATGAGCGCCAGGTCGGCGATGGCCGGTGCTCCGGATACGTCACGGCCCAATCCGATCTTCAGACTGCCCTTGAACTTGCCAAAGGTGTCCGATTGCATCACACCGCCCAAGGAGACGAGGGAGAGATGCGCGTTAGGCACTTCCACGCCCACAACGTCTCGACCCGGCACCGGCGTCTCAATGCGGATGGGAGAGGCGGACAGCGCCAGCGCCAGGTCGTTGCTCAGCCGAGCGATCTGGGATACCTTGACGCGCACTTCCTTGATCCGCCCACCGCTGGTGCGGCGCGGGACTGTCCCTGGCTTCAGCCCGAACTGCGTGACCGCAGGCCCCTGGTTCGCTTCCACCACCTTAACCGGCACGCCGAAGCTGGCCAGCGTCTCCTCGATGACGAGCGCCCGTTGGCGCAAGTCCTCGCGACTGATCTCCTGCTCCGAGGAGTCCTCCAGGATCTCCTCCAGCGGAGGCAAGCGCCACTGCTGGTCGCCGCCAATGACTCTGGGGAAAAGGCGGGGCTCGACAGTGCGCCGCGCTCCCCCGCTCGCTGCTGTGGCCACGACTGGCGTCGTCTTCTGTCCTGAGGAAGGCGGCACCGCCCGCTCTTGCTCGTCGAGAGGAGACGGTGGCCGGCGCAACCAGCGACGCCAGAAGGCGATGCGGCCGTTGGGCAAAGGTGTCAGTGGCCTACCCAACTCACGTCGCCCTCGCACTCGTTCAGCGGTCTGCTGGACCGCTTCCCAGAACTCATCGGGGCTGACACCCCACACTAGAATGGCGCCCACCGCAGCCACGGTGAACAGGATGAGCACCGCGCCGGCCACTCCCAGTGCATCCACCAACCCCTGGCTGACGATCCAGCCCAACAGGCCGCCGCCGCCCCGTTCTCTGGCCAGCGCTTCAGGGTTGGCCGGATTGGCGATCAGGTGCGCCGTGGCCAAGAAGATCAGAAAGAGCAGAGCCACGCCTGCGGGCTGGCGCAGCCGCACCTCCGCCTCACTGGCTACTCGCCGCCACACCAGCCAGGCGCCAATGATGCCAAACAGCAAAGGGCTGATCCAGGCGCCGACGCCAAAAGCCAGTTTCAAACCATTCACCCACCAGGTGGCGACACTGCCTCGGTTGGCCGTGGGCAGGCAGAGCAAGGTGAACACGGCCAACACCAGCATGATGATGCCGATCACCTCACTCCGCAGTA
>CAZPMV010000007.1:1926-8059 GCA_964587335.1 uncultured Anaerolineales bacterium | reverse complement strand
ACTTCCATGACCACAGGCAGGATGACGGGCCGTCGGCCGGTCTGCTGATAGCAGAACTCGCCCAGAGCCTTCTTGATCTTGGCACTCACTGCCGAACGGGGCTCCACGTGCTCCAGGGCCTGCCACACCTGCTCCCTGGCTAGCTCCATCAGCTCCTCGCTGTCCCGCATGTAGACAAAGCCCCTGGAGAGAATCTCGGGCCCCACCAGAATCTCACCGCTGTCTCTGTCCAGGACGACGATGGCCACCAGGAAGCCATCACGGGACAGGTGGTGCCGATCCCGTAGCACCACGCGGCCCACGTCGCCCACCCCCAGACCGTCCACCAACACGCGGCTTGCCGCCACGCGCTTCCCTAGGAAACAGCCGCTCGTATCTACTTCCAGCGATTGCCCGCTCTCGAGGACGAAGATGTTCTCCTCGGGGATGCCACTCTCCCTGGCCAACCGGGAATGCAGTACTAGATGCCGATACTCGCCGTGGATGGGCACGAAGTAACGTGGCTGGGTGAGGTTGAGCATCAGCTTCTGATCTTCCTGACTGCCGTGCCCCGAGACATGCACATGGGAAAGGAGATGGTAGTGCACATCCGCCCCAGCGCGGAAAAGGTTGTCAATGGTGCGGTTGATCAACTCCTCGTTGCCGGGGATGGGGTCGGCGGAGAGAATCACCGTATCGCCGCGGCGCAGGTGGATCTGTCGATGTTCGCCCCTGGCCATACGCACCAGCGCCGAAGTCGGCTCCCCCTGACTGCCGGTGCACACGATGGCGACCTGTTCATCGGGCAGCCCATTCATCTGCTCCGATGTCAACAACTCCTGGGGATCAATGTCCAGATAGCCCAGACGGCTGGCCATGCGACTGTTCTTGACCATGCTACGGCCAACGAAACCCACCCGCCGACCATGGCGGCGGGCAGCGATGATCACCTGCTGCACACGGGAGATGTTGGAAGCAAAGGTGGCAACGATCACCCGTCCCTGCGCCTCGCCGAACACCTCCTCGAAGGTCTCGCCGATCTCCCGCTCCGAGGGGGTCAAGCCGGGAGCTTCCGTGTTGGTGGAGTCGGAAAGCAACAGCAACACGCCGCGGTTGCCTAGCTCCTGGAGTTTGGCATAATCGGTCAGTTGGCCATCTACGGGATGGGGGTCAAACTTGAAATCGCCGGAATGCACTACCAGCCCCACCGGGGTGGTGATCGCCAGCCCCACGGTGTCGGGAATGGAATGGCACACGTGGAAAAACTCCACGCTGAACGGTCCCAGTGGCAGAACATCGCGCGGCTTGATGGTATGCAGTTCAACTTGATCCAACAGGTGATGCTCCCGCAGCTTCACCTCGGCCAGGCCGAGCGTCAGCCGTGTGCCGTACACGGGAGCATTCACGTCAGAGAGGACGTAGGGCAGCGCACCGATGTGGTCTTCGTGGCCGTGGGTGAGGATGATGGCCCGCAGCTGCTCCCGCCGCTCCACCACATAGGAGATATCGGGAATGACGATGTCAATCCCCAGCATGTCGTTCTTGGGGAACATGAGACCGGCGTCGATGAGCAGCATCTCTTCGCCGTACTCGATAGTCATCATGTTCTTGCCGATCTCGCCTACACCACCCAGCGGAACGATCCTCAAACAGTCTCTTTCGTTCATGTAGTCTCCGGACTATAACAGGCTCATCTGCTCGTACGTCTCCTCGGTCTCTGGCAGCTCCACATCCACCCCTTCCAACTCAGTCAGCAGCTTGGGAATCTGCTTCATGTCCTCTTCGATCATTGGACGCCAGCGAGGCTGATGCAAGGCTGCAGCGGGATGGAACATGGGGTAGTAGATCACGCCTCCCGACTGCTTGGGCCGACCATGGATGCGGGAGATAGTGGCTCCCGGGAAGTAGCGGGCCATGGAAAAACGGCCCAGAGTGATGATGATGCGTGGCCGGATCAACTCGATCTGCTTGTCCAGGTAGGGACGGCAAGCGGCGATCTCATCCGGGCGCGGGTCGCGGTTGCCGGGCGGCCGGCACTTGATGACGTTGCCAATGAATACGTCTTCTCGCTTTAGGCCAATGCTGGCGAGCAGCTCATCCAAGAACTTGCCCGCGGCGCCCACGAAGGGTCGCCCCTGGCGGTCTTCATGGAAACCGGGTGCCTCGCCGATGAACATGATCTGGGCATTGGGAGGCCCCTCGCCGGGCACCGCGCGGGTGCGCATCTGCCCCAATTGGCACTGTTGACAGACGGCGATCTGCCGATTGAGTTTCTCTAGTTCCCTGGCTGCGTCTGACATCAACCAATCTCCGTATGAAGTCTGTAAATGGCTGAATCCGCTCTACTAATGCTCACTGTGAGGGTGTGCCATGTGCTGCGGGACGCGTGTCGCGTGTTGCGTCCGCGGAGCGAAGCGCTCCCGCAAACGGTTCCGCACATCGGCCCGTCGGCTTTCCAGTGTTGTCTGGACTGCCGAGCTGGGTATCCCTTCCAGCGTCATGATCAGACCGTCCTCGCCTGTGTCACCGTAGTAGTGGCGGCGGCGGCCGACCACCCGAAACCCCAGTCTGTGATAGAGCGCCTGCGCTGCAGTGTTGGACAAGCGCACCTCCAGAGTGGCCAGCTTTGCCTGCAGCGCGGCCGCCTGCTCCACCACACTCAGCAGGATCCACTCCCCCAGGCCACACCGCTGCCAGCGTGGGTGCACGGCAATGGTGCCGATGTGCGCTTCCTCGCCCCAGAGCCAGAAGCCAGCATAGCCCAGGAGCGTGGGCATCTCGTCCAGCCAGCCGCGCAGCACAAAGTAGTGGCTATGCCGATCCATGCTCAGGTCGTAGCGAAAGGCTCGCGGCGACCACGGCGTGGGAAACACCGCCCGCTCGATGAGCATGACCGCTTCCATGTCACTCAGACGCATCGGCTCGATGGGCAGTGGCGTCTGCCGGGCGGTAGTCATGGCTTTGCTCGTAAACTCCGCCCCTTGGCGATGGCCGGTTCGTGCAGGTAGATGGGCGACAGGGATATCGGATCGTCCTGCTCGCCGCGCTGATGGCGCGCCCAGGCCAGTTCGGCCAGGTACCCGGCACGGCGCAGCGTCAGCGCAGGCGAAGCCAACCGCGCCTGTTCCCCCAGTCCCTCCTGCAACGCGGCAGCGGTACCAAGCCATATCTCCCCAGAGAACAGGGTTTCTTGGCCGGTGGCAGCGACCCTTGCCACCACCTCTGCCACCGTTGAGAGGAGATATTCCCCCTTGGTCTGCCACAGGCCCTCTTCCCAGCCATACAGCGCCCAGCAGACTCGCCTCCGACCTGCCTGCACCAGCGCGCAGACCGGCAGCGGCTGCCAGCAGTGCGGATAGGCGACGACGTCCAGCGTCGGCATGCCCAGAAGCGCCAGATCGTGAGCGACGGCCAGTCCCTTGGCCACGCTGAGGGCGACGCGCAGTCCAGTGAAGGAGCCAGGACCCAGCGCCACAGCCACAGCGCTCAGCGCCTGTGGCTTCAGTTCCGCCTGTTCCAGCATCTGAACGACGCGCGGCATCAACTCCACGGTGTGCCGCCGAGCCGAATGCCAAGTGGCTTCGGAAAGCAGTTGCTGTCCGTCGTACAGAGCGATGCTGGCCAGCCGAGTTGCTGTGTCAAGCGCGAGTAACATGGAACAGGGTTTCAAGGTCTCATGTCCGAAGTTCGGAGTTCGGAATCCTGTCCTGAACGCCGAACATTGATCTCCTCAACTCTCGCCCCTTTGGGTTTTCAGACCATTCAGCAGGGCAATGTGCCGTTCGCCGGAAGCCGTGAATTGTAGGTGTCGCGTCGTGTGGTCTACGTAGACCAGGGACACGGCCAGGTGTTCATGCGGAAGAAGCGGCTCGATGCGTTCGGCCCATTCCACCACGCAGATGCCGCCACTGCCCAGCAGATCGTCCATGCCGATGGCCAGTGCCTCGGCCACACCGTTTTTTTCGAAACGGTAGCAATCAATGTGATAGAGCGCCGCGCCGTCAGCGGTGCGATACTCGTTGACCATAATGAACGTGGGGCTGGTGACATGCTCCTCCACGCCCAGCCCGCGGGCGATGCCCTGTGTCAGACAGGTCTTGCCCGCGCCCAACTCGCCGACCAGGGCAACGACGTGACCAGGCCGCAAGAGTTGCCCCAACTGGCCGCCGAGTCGCTGCGTCTCGGCCGCGCTGCCGGTGGTCAATTCCAGGGCGATATCTTCGACCAACAGGTGTCCGATTCCTTGCCGCGTTCTCCAAGCCATAACGAATCTGGAACCATTATACCCCGATTGGCCGACGGAGACAACTGGCGATATGCTCTTGATGCCCAGCGCAGCCACTCTGACCGCCGCGCAACGAACTGTTGACAGCCTGGCAGGGGAATGGTACAATGGGCGCGACGATATCAATGAATGGTGAAGACGGACAATGCGCAAACTGCTGGTTGCCACTCACAATGCGGGCAAAGTGCGGGAATACCGCCAGTTGCTGGCCGATTTGCCTCTGGAGGTCACCTACCTCGACGAGGAAGGGGTTGATTTCGACGTGGAGGAGACAGGGGAGAGTTTCACCGAGAACGCGGTGCAGAAGGCCACCGCCTACGCCGAGGCCACCGGTCTCTGGACCTGGGCCGACGACAGCGGGCTGGAAGTGGATGCCCTGGACGGCGCGCCGGGGATACGCTCCAGCCGCTACGCCGGGCCAGGCGCCTCTGACGAGGACCGCTACCGCAAGCTGCTGCGAGAACTGGATGGCGTTCCCTGGGAGGCACGCACAGCTCGCTTCCGCTGCGTGGTAGCCATCACCACGCCGGAAGGGGAAGTGCGTAGCGCTCCCGGTCGCTGCAAGGGGATCATCGGTTTCGAGCCCAGGGGCAGCCACGGCTTCGGCTACGACCCTGTGTTCTTCCTGCCGCAGTTCGATCGCACCATGGCCGAACTCTCACCCGAGGTGAAGAACCGCATCAGCCATCGCGCACGGGCGGCACAGGAGGCGAAGAAGCTGTTGCAAGAAATGCTGGACGTGCGCAGCCACAGCTCAGAAAGTGCCGTTTGAACTGTTTCTGGTTTGAAGGTTCCAAGTTGCTGGTCCCTTGTCTACTTGTGTACTTGTCTACTCGTCACCTCCGGTATCCTATTCCCACTGACCGGCGAGGGAGGCTTTGATGAAGTTGCACCTATTGTCGAAGTCGGACGTTCAGCAAGCCATAACCATGCGTGAAGCTATCGAGGTGGTGAAGGACGCCTTCGCCCAGCTTTCGGCAGGGCAGACGACGGTGCCGCTGCGCACGGTGCTGGAAGTGCCGGAGAGGGAAGCAGTGACCCTCTTCATGCCCGCGTACCTGGCTGCCAGCGGCGAGATGGGAGCCAAGGTGGTGTCTGTCTTCCCTCATAATGTCGAGCGTGGGCTGCCCACCATCCACGCCGTGGTGGTGTTGCTGGACTCCGCCACCGGTCAGCCGAAGGCGCTGCTCGATGGCACCTACCTGACGGCTCTGCGCACGGGCGCGGTCAGCGGCGCGGCCACCGACTTCCTGGCTCGGCCCGACGCGCATACAGCGGCCATCTTCGGCGCTGGGGCACAGGGTCGAACGCAACTGGCGGCAGTCTGCGCCGTGCGGGACATTGAGCGTGCGTGGGTATATGATGTGAGCATCGAGGCAGCGGAACAGTACGTGCAGGAGCTGCGTGGACAGCCAGGAATGCCACCGCGCCTGGCAGTGGCCGATTCCCCCGCCAGAGCGGTGCGGGAGGCCGATGTCATCTGCACGGCGACGACCTCCTACGTGCCCGTCTTCGACAGCAGCGACGTGCGACCTGGGACGCACATCAACGGTGTCGGAGCTTTCACCCCAGCGATGCAGGAGGTGGACGTGGCAGGGCTGCGGACAGGGCGCATCGTCGTGGGCAGCCGCTCCGCCTGCCTGGCCGAGGCCGGCGATCTCATCATCCCTCTGGGCCGGGGGCTGATCCCCAAGGCCGAAGCGTGGGCAGAGTTAGGCGAAATCGCCGCCGGCCGGGCGGACGGCCGGAGTTCGCCGGGTGAGATCACCTATTTCAAGTCTGTGGGCAACGCTGTGCAGGATGTGAGCGTGGGACAAGCGGTTGTCGCCGCGGCGCGGCGGCTTGGCCTGGGGACGGAAGTCGAGCTGT
>CAZPMV010000007.1:0-1826 GCA_964587335.1 uncultured Anaerolineales bacterium | reverse complement strand
ATCGGATCGGGTCTCAGGGAGCGAAGAGCCCAATGAGCGCCAGGCTCATCGCTGCCACGATCCCGAATTCCAACAACACTCGCGGGGTGAGTCGCCGCAGCAGTCCTTGGTAAGCCAGTCCTACCAGCAGATAGAAGCCCAGCAGGAGCAGCAGCCCACCTGTCAAACTTGGTATCCGCCAGTAGTTCAGGGCCCAGGTGGCCTCGCCCAACACCACGCCGACGATGAAAGCAGGGACGGCAACGAGGCGCAGGGGTCGCTCCGTGCCGCGCAGCAGCTCCAGCGCCAACAAGGCGCTGATGCCCACAATCAGTGTGGCCGAGACGAGGCTGCGGGCCCGCTGGCGGTAGACGACGAGAAAAAGGAGCAGGACCGTAACATAGGTCAGCACGCTAAGGACGATGCGGGCGGTGCGGTAGGCTGGCGTTTCCCGCTCCATGGCATGGAACGTGGCGGCCAAGGTCAAGGCCACAGCGATCCCTGTCAACGCCAGACCAACCAGCCAGTTCAGTCGCGTGGGAGCCGTGGGCAGCAGCAGAGCAGCTACGGAGACGACCGCGCAGGGCAGTGCCCAGAGAATCCAGCGGTTGCGCAGCCGTCCCTCCCGCGCCAGCGGATGGGCCCGAACCACGGCTTCGGCGCCGCTGGCCGTCAGGGCGACAAGCAGTGTCCCCAGCAGCATATTGGTCGAAAGCTCCACGCTGAGGGGGGAGCCGAAGGCAATCCAGACCAGCGTGGTGCTGGGCATCTTCACCAGGAGCGTGGCGGTCAATCCCAACAGCACGATCCAGACGGCCACGCTGATGCGATCGCGGTAGTCTACCATGCCGTCATTCTATCCCATTTGTCGTATTTGTCAATTGGGGGAAGTAGACAAGTACACAAGTAGACAAGGAAACAAGGAAACAAGTAGACAAGTGTCGCGGCCTCTGTTGCTTCCATTATCCAATACCCAATACCTGTTCTCCGTGATTCTCGGTCTTCTGGCGGGTGTGGAGCTCAACTGCCTTGCCGACTATCTGGCACCGCGAGGGGCAACGTGTGCCTACTGCGGACGGCGGCGGGATTACGGTGGGGCCTGGGCTCTGGTGGCCTACCTGCGAGGCCGAGGGAGGTGCAGGAGTTGCGCCGCGCCGCTGCCGTTGCGTCCGCTGCTGGTGGAGCTGACCTGCACGGTGGGTCTGCCGCTCCTCTGGCGGTGGTCTGTGGGGGCGAATGGCCATTCGCCCCCGCTGGAGACCGCCTTCCTGGCTGCCTACCTGTTCATCCTCCTGCTCCTCACGATCACCGATCTGGAGCAGCAGCGCATCCCCAATGCAGTGATCTATCCGGCGCTGGGGCTGGCGCTGCTCGGTGCGTTTGTGCGCCCGCCTGGTGATTGGCGGAGAGCGCTGCTCGGTGGGGCGGGGGCCTTCGTTTTCTTTCTGGTACTGTACGGGCTGGGTCTGGGCTTTGCGGCGTTGCTCGGACGCAAAGATGACGATGGAGCGAGTCTGTCGCCGAGAGCGCTGGGCGGAGGCGACGTCAAGCTGGCGACCTTCGTAGGACTGGTGAGCGGCTGGCCGGGCGTCGTCGCCGCCTTGGGCCTGGGGATGTTGGCAGCGGCGGTTGTCGCTGGAGTGCTCATCGTCGTGCGACTCTCGCGCCGGCAGTACCATAGGGGCCAGACGATGCCCTACGGGCCCTTCCTGGCCGCCGGAGCCGCCACCGTGTTGCTGCTCGGGGCTTGAAGGTTCAAAGCTTCAGAGGTTCAGCTTTGGCACTGAACGCCGAACTCCGAACCCCGAATCCTAAACCTGAAACTTGCAGCCATCCCGCCTGTCGGG
>CAZPMV010000006.1:28786-31394 GCA_964587335.1 uncultured Anaerolineales bacterium | reverse complement strand
CCATTTTCTCCAAACGGCTCGCCTGTGCTATAATGATGCTGTCTATCCCCGCCGGGCCTGTGGGGCAGAGCAAGTGCAAGCGATAGCTGATTATTGTGGAAGGGATGTAGTCAGGCGTGAATCTCGATCTTGATGTCAAATCTCTAATCATCTCCCTGGTGGCTTTGCTGATCTCCATCGACGTGCACGAGTTCGCCCATGCCTGGGCAGCTTTCCGCTTGGGCGATGACACCGCACAGCGAATGGGTCGCCTGACTTTGAATCCACTCGCTCACCTGGATCCCATGGGGACGATCATGATCCTCGTGAGCTCGTTGGCCGGCTTTGGTATCGGCTGGGGCAAGCCTGTGCCCTACAATCCTCGCAATCTGCGCCTCGATCCGCGCACGGGCGGCGGCTTGATAGCTGTGGCTGGGCCGGCATCTAACCTTGTCCTGGCCAGCCTGGTCTCATTGCCACTGCGGCTGCTGCCCCTGGGGTCCATGCCTGATTTGCTGTGGGACATTCTCACAACGCTGGCTTGGATCAATATCTCGCTGGCGGTATTCAACCTGCTGCCCATATTCCCGCTGGATGGTCACGGCGTCCTGCTAGGGGCATTGACCGCGGTGCGCAGCGACTGGGCGCGGCGCTGGGCCGACTTCTGGGAGCGGTCGCGGGCCATGGGGCCTGGCTTGTTGATGATAGTCATCATCGCTGACAATTTCGTGCCCGTGCTTGGCAGGATCTTGACTCCCCCTGCCTTGACATTGTGCCGGTGGATCTTCGGTAGCGGGCTGTGCTGGCATATCCTGACCTCCTAGACGCATGATTGCTGTCTGGTACCGTGTACGGCAGTTTGGACGGGCGTTGACGGCGCGGGTGAGCCTGGAAGAACGAGCGCTGGTGGCACGTGTCCTGCCAGCGCCGGCCGCAGCGCTCTTCTACCACATGCCGCGATGGGATCAGCGCCACGGCCTGGATGTGCTGTACGGGCTGCAAGCGCGAGGCGAAGATGCGCCAGAGTTGCTGGCGGCGGCCTTGCTGCATGATATCGCCAAGGCCGAGGGGGTCCGCATCTGGCACCGGGTCGTAGTGGTGTTGCTGCAAACGTTCTGTTCGCGCTGGCTTCATCGTCTGGCCTCGCCCGACCCCAGAACGTGGGGCTATCCCTTTTGGCTGCAACTGCACCATCCGCAGCGCGGGGCCGAACTGGCCGAAGCCGCCGGCTGTGCTGCAGCCACCGTGGAACTGATCCGCCATCACCAGGAGGCGGAGGAGGCCAGCTTGTCGCTGCCGCTGAACCGCTGGCTGGCCGCGCTGCAAGCCGTAGACGATGAGTACTGAACACGCATACGATAAGTTTGCAGATAGAACAATCGTGGAGTAGACAATGGCAAAGACAAAGACAAAGACAAAGATAACCATCGTGGGGCTGGGCCTCGTTGGCAGCTCAATAGGCCTGGCGCTAGGCAAAGGCACCAGGAACTACGAGCTTGTGGGTCACGATAAGGAGCCGAAGGCGGCCGGCGCAGCCCGCAAGCGTAAGGCGGTGGACAGCACCAACTGGAATCTGATCAACGCTTGCGAAGGGGCCAGTGTCATCATCCTGGCCCTGCCGGTAGCGGCCATCAGGGACACACTGGAAGTCATTGCGCCCCATCTTGAGCCCGGCGTGCTGCTGACGGACACGGCGAGTCTCAAGTCGCCCGTCCTGCGCTGGGCTGAGGAGATTCTGCCCGACAGCGTGAACTTCGTGGGCGGTGATCCGGTGATCAGCGCGGCGGGCATAGGCTCCGGCGAAGCATCGGCCGATCTCTTGCAGGACACGCTGTACTGCCTCTGCCCTACGGCCACGGCGGCGCCAGATGCTGTGCGCTTGGCCTCCGGCCTGGTGGAGCGGATCGGTGCGCGACCCCACTTCCTGGACGCTGCCGAACATGATGGGCTGATGGCAGCGGTGGATCACCTACCGGCGGTTCTGGCCGCGGTGCTGCTACACAGCACCACTGGCAGCAATTCCTGGCGGGACATGGGCAGGCTGGCCGGCGGTCAGTACGAGAGTGGTACGCAGTTCGCCTCTGAGATGCCAGAGATCTTCCGTGATGCCTGCCTATACAATCGTGAGAACATCGTTCATTGGATTGACACCTTCGTGGGGAACCTGCAGGAGTGGAGAGAGACCATTAGCTCTGGCGACGCCGAGCAATTGGAAGTTGCCTTCGAAGAGGTGATGAAAGCCCGCTTGCTGTGGCTTCGGCACAGGGCAAGCGGGCTTTGGGACGAGGTGGAGAAACCCGGGGCTCCCAGCCCGCCCGGCTTCTTTCATTCTCTCTTCGGTCTCGGTGGCCGCACCGCCTTGTGATTCCAGCAATGGCCTACGTCTATATCGCCGAGTGCGCTGATGGCACGCTGTACAGCGGCTGGACCGTTGATCTCGAACAACGACTGGCCGCTCACAATGCTGGACGAGGCGCTCGCTACACTCGTGGCCGCCGCCCTGTGCGCTTGGTCTATTGGGAACACCAGCCAGACCGCGGGAGCGCACAGCGCCGCGAGGCGGCCTTGCGCCGCCTCCCGCGTTCGGCCAAGCTGCGGCTCATCGCCGCCCATAAGAGAGATGATGGGA
>CAZPMV010000006.1:0-28686 GCA_964587335.1 uncultured Anaerolineales bacterium | reverse complement strand
AAAACATCGCCGAGATGGTGGCCGACGTCCTGGCTGTCATGCGGCCCCGTTTCGATGATTTTGAGATCGTAGTCGCCAACGATGGCAGCAAAGATCGCACCGGTCAGGTTCTGGAGGAGCTCGCCCAGCAGCATCTGGAACTGAAGCCGGTGCATCACGAGGTGAACCAGGGATATGGCGCAGCGGTCTATACTTCTTTCAGCAATGCTTGCAAGGACCTCATCTTCTTCACCGATTCTGACCGTCAGTTCAGCCTGGAGGAGATTGACCGCTTGTTGGCGAAGAAGGATGAGACAGAAATGGTCGTCGGCTACCGGGCGCCGCGGCGCGACCCTTTCCTTCGGGTCCTCTTCGGCTGGGGCTGGAGCGCGTTGGTGACCCTCCTGTTTGGCTACACCGCACGCGATATCGACTGTGCCTTCAAGCTGTTTCCTCGCGACCTCTTCGAGAAGGTCGGTCCCACCGTGTGCTCCCGCGGCGCGACCTTCAGCGCCGAGTTTCTGGTGCGCACTAAGCGTTCGGGTCACACAATCTCCGAAGTGCCCGTCAGCCACCTGCCGCGTGTGGCTGGCGCGCAGACGGGTGCCCGTTGGGACGTGATCAGCCGCGCCTTCCGCGAGCTGTGGCAGTTCCGTCGGCAACTCTGGCGGGAATGATGCGCGTCATCACTGGCAGCGCCAAGGGGCGCAAGCTGCTGTCGGTTCCGGGTCAGCATACTCGCCCCATCACCGATCGCGTCAAGACTGCCCTCTTCGATACGCTGGGCCAGCAGGTGGGCGGTTGCCGCTTCCTGGACCTCTTCAGCGGCACAGGAAGCGTGGGCATTGAAGCACTGAGCCGCGGCGCAGACGAGGTGCTGTTCGTGGAAATCAACCGCCAGGCGCTGCGCACCATCGGCGAGAACCTGCGCCGCACCGGGCTGGCCGAGCGGGCTCATGTGGTACCGGGCGACGCCTTCACCTTCCTGCGGCGGCCCGAGCTGGGGCCCTTCGACGTGATCTACGTCGCCCCGCCTCAGTATCGCAGGCTGTGGGTGAAGGCGCTGCAAGCCATAGATGCCCGCTCGTCGTTGCTGATGGAGGATGGCCAAGTCATCGTCCAGATCCATCCCAAGGAACAGGAGGAGCTGGATCTACAGCACCTGGAGCTCGTAGACCAACGTCGCTACGGCAGCACGGTCCTGCTGTTCTGGGAGATGATCAAAGCCTCTTCGGCAGTCTGCATATAGGCCAGTAGATCGCGAAAGCTCACAGTGGATGGCCGCGTCTGCTGCCTTCTGGCCGAACTTGACAGTCCGACGAGAGCAGATTGCGATCCACTGAGACTGAATGTTCACAAATGGGAGAAGATCACCATGCGACGCTGGATCTTGTTTGTTCTCTTGAGTCTGCCACTGGCTGCCTGCAGCCCCCTGGGGATAGACCTCGAGCACACTCCCACGCCTGCTCCCGTTACCTTTCGCTCGGATCAATTCCACCTTCAGGTCACCCTGCCTCCAGGATGGGCAGCGGCTGAAGGCCCGAAATACCTAGCGCGGCCGTTCTGCGGATTGGTGGCCTTCAACAGTTGGGGGGAGTCCGATTTCTGGGCTCCAGCGGTCAGAAAAGGCACCACTACGACGTACAGCCATGAGAGCACTCTCGGCCAGGTTCCCGAGAAAGAGGCATATGTCGTGCTCATCAATTCTGGCGGTGGAATCCCCCCGCCGCCGGAATCGTACGGTCCTGAGTACAAGCAGGAGGATCTGGGAGGCTTGTGGAAGCAAGAGGACTGTCGAGAGGGTAGGATCACATGGGTTAACTTCTGCAAATGGGGAGAGCATTTGCGATTGGAGGTATACTGCAGGCCAAATGGCTCCGATGAAACCGCCGCAGCAGTCAACGGTTTACTCGCAAGCTGGCGCTTCGACCAGGTGCCCATAGGCAACGTCGGATGGGCCGCGATGGAGGCCCGTCAACTGCTCCCCGCAGTGACAGAACCCGCCCAATTCCCCCTGCCCGCCGGCCCGCGAGGAGGACCGTTTGAGGCATTGTCGGGAGGCGAAGGTGTCATCCGCATGACGCAGGCGGAAATTCAACAGGAGATCGTCGTCATCAAGTTCATGTACCGCTGGAACGTACCGTCTCTTGGAGCAATGCCCGATGACTGCCCTGCCGACTGTTGCCACTGGTGGAAAGTCGAAGCCCGGCCGAATGGCGAGATCGTTGTAACGGAAGAAGGGGGCACCGCCTTGCCGGTGGGAGGCACCCGCTGAAGTTTGCTCCATACCGGCAAACCGTGGTATAATGACGCAACTTTGCAACGGAGGGACATAATTGTGCTTACCTACTTCTACATCATACAGATCGTCGTAGCTGTAACCCTCATCGCTCTGATCCTGCTGCAAGCTCAGGGAGGGGGCTTAGGCGGTATCTTTGGTGGCGGCGAGGGAGGAGTGTATAAGACCCGCCGCGGGGTGGAGAAGACCATGTTCCAGGCCACCATCGCGCTGAGCGCCCTTTTCTTCATTGTGGCGATCGTCACAGTTCTCATTGCCGGCTGAGCAGACGATACCACTGATTCTGTTCTCCATTGCCGTTTTCCTGAGTTTGGACCTTGGGCAAATACATCCGTTGGCAGACGGTCATCGCCCTGTTGGGCCTGGCGTTGTTGGCCGCTCTGCTCGCCTACTACCTGGATTATCCCCCTAACGCGGTCACTGTCCCCGCTCAGGGTGGCGTGTACGTGGAAGGGTTGGCTGGCAATCCACAATACGTCAATCCGCTTCTTGGCCACTACAACAGTGTGGATCGGGATCTCTGCGCGCTCATCTTCGAGGGGCTGACGGCCTTCGATGAGCAGAGCAACGTCGTCCCCGCTCTGGCGGAACACTGGGAGATCTCCCCAGATGGCCTCATCTACACCTTTCGTCTGCGCCAGGATGTGCAGTGGCACGACGGCATCCCTTTCACCGCCGATGATGTGCTCTACACCGTCAAGGCCATGCAGGATGTCGAGTTTCAAGGCATCCCCGACTTGAGAGAGCTTTGGAGCGGCGTGCAAGTGGAGAGGTTGGATGACTATACGGTCCGTTTTGCTCTCTCCAACCCGTTCACGCCCTTTCTGGACTATACCACCATCGGTCTGCTGCCCGCCCACCTCTGGCAGGAGGTTCCAGCCCGGCTCATGCCTCGCGCCCAGCTCAACGTACGACCGGTGGGCACTGGGCCTTTCCGACTCACGGAACTGGACGCCGTCCATGCTGTCCTTGAGCCCAATCCCTACCACCGAGGCACGACGCCCTATCTGGACGCTGTGGAATTCCGGTTCTACCCGAACCACCAGAGCATCTACGCGGCCTTTGAGCGCGGCGAGGTGGACGGAATCAGCCACATATTGCCCGGTGACCTCGGCTGGGCGGCCATTCGCGAGGATGTGAACATCTTCTCTGCTCCGCTGGCTGGATTTGTGGCCATACTGCTGAACCTGGACAACCCGAACACATTGCTCCTGCAAGAGAAAGAGGTGCGCCAGGCGCTGCTGTATGCCCTGGACCGGCAGGCGCTGATTGACCAGGCAACCGGCGGAGAGGGGCTGCTGGCTCACACTCCCATGGTGCCTCGCACCTGGGCTTATCATGAGGAAGTGCGAGGCTACGATCATGACCCCAATCGGGCCAGGGCACTTCTGGAGGAGGCCGGCTGGCAAGATGCCGATGGGGACGGTGTGCGCGAGAAGGGCGAACAGAGGCTGGAGTTCATTGTGCTCAGCGACGATGACGCTGTGTGCGTGCGGATGTTGGAGATGATCACGGCCAACTGGGCTGAGGTAGGCGTGCGCGCCGTACCGCAGCCAGTGAGCTTCGCCGGCCTGGTGAGCGATTTCCTCTATCCTCGGCACTTCGATGCTGCCCTGGTAAGCTGGGAGCTTTCCGGCGATCCCGACCCCTATCCTCTCTGGCATTCCACGCAGATGGAAGGGGGACAGAACTACGCTGGCTGGTCATACCGAAGGGCGGATGAGATTATGGAAGAGGCCAGGATGACTGGCGATCAGGCCCAGCGCATGGCTCTCTACAGGGAATTCCAGGACATCTTCGCCGAGGAACTGCCTGCCTTGCCCCTTTTCCATCCTATCTACAGCTATGGCGTAAGTAAGAAGATCAAGGATGTCACGCTGGGTCGGCTGAACGAGCCAAGCGACCGTTTTCGCACCATTGCTGACTGGTACATCGTCACACGGCGCGTCGCACTCCGCGAGGTTGTAGAGCGAAACGTTCCCGGGCAGAGGCGAACGAGACAGTAGTGGAGGAAGCAAGGAAGCAAGGAAGCAAGCCGCAGTTTGACAAGAACATCAAGTGATGATAAACTCAATGTAGCAATGCCGAAGTGGCGGAACAGGGAGACGCGCTGCGTTCAGGGCGCAGTGGGCCTAGCGCCCATGTGGGTTCGAATCCCACCTTCGGCACCACGTGACGGGATCCCAGATCGGTCAGCGAGCTGGGATTTGCTCTCACAGAGGCCAGCCGGGGGAAGATCCCCCAGCACGTCAGCGTCTCCTGGAGGGAGTGCGATGACCAAAAAGGGGCCGTGGTATCGATCGCTCTCGACGCCTTCTCAGGTTCTTCTGGTGGTCTTTCTGGCGCTCTGCCTGTATTTTGGCATCGGAGTGTTCAGACAGTTCAATGGGTACATGGCCAGCTTGCTTAGACTGAAACAGACCCAAGCGAGACTGGCGGGGCTGGAGAAGAAGGGCGAACGGCTTGAGGAGGCCAGACGCGACATAGAAAGGGAAAAGGAAAGCCTGGTACGAGACGGTCTTGGTGCGCGTCCGGGTGACACGGTGTTCCAGTTGCCACCCGACCCTCTGACCGAGCAGAAGGCAGAACAGGCAAGCGTGTCCGCCGATATGCCTTTCTGGCAGCAGTGGGGGGACCTCTTCTTCAGCCCGGACTGATTGGAGCCATCGAAAGAGCTTCGCATCGATTCCCATCGATGGGACGCGACTGGCTGGTCCGGCGACGGTAGGCAGGCGGGAGAGACAATGGCAGCCTGTGCACGACCTGTCGTCGCCGTTTGACGAGTAGGGACAATCTGAGTATAATACGTGCCATGCTGCGGGGTGGAGCAGTGGCAGCTCGTTGGGCTCATAACCCAAAGGTCGCAGGTTCGAGTCCTGCCCCCGCTACCTTGCTGGTTGTGTGGTCGCTTGGTCGAATGCAGTCACTTGCACGCTCAGGCGCCCAAGCGATTGCTCGACTGGGCGACTATTCGGCTTCTGGGCGGCGTAGCTCAGTTGGTAGAGCACGGAGCTCATAATTCCGGTGTCCCCAGTTCAAGTCTGGGCGCCGCCATGTACGGTTGAAGAGCCCCTCCACCTGTCGGAGGGGCTTTCTTGTTGCCATTTGACGAAGAAGGCAGTTCATGGCATACTTGCTCTGAGCATAGGCGAGGAGGAGAGGGCATGCCTAGGATTCTGACTCAAGTACGCCAGGCAAGCGTGGCCGATGCGCCAGGAATGCTAAGACTGCTCGATCAGGCGCTTCGGCAATATATCTCCTTTGGCAATGAGGATCTGGGGTACCTTCTGGCTCAGAACAGAGTGTGGCTGGCCGATGCTGCCGACACCCTTCGGGGGTTTCTCTGCGTCACACCCCGCTTTTCTTCCGTGGCGGACCTGCGAGCCCTGGCGCTGATCAACGGCTGGCGGGTGGATATAGGCGTGCGAACACTGCTGGCTCCAGTCATGCGCGACTTGAAGGAACAGGACACGGCGGCCTTGGTCTGCCTCGGCGCCGCTCCTTGGCTCGTGCCGACGTTGCAGCGCGCTGGCTTCAACCTTGTGGACAGAATCGTCTACCTGGAACGGCCTACTGCTCCGACACCGCCTCCTCAGAAGCCGCAGGCGGTCCTCCGTCCCATCCGCGGGGGTGATTTGGCCGCGCTGTTAAAGCTAGACGGCGCTGCCTTCGATTCCCTCTGGCGTTTCGACCGAGGGCATTTCATGGAACTGCTGGTCACCACAGGCCATTCCACAATCGCTGAGAAGGCGGAGCAGCCGGTGGGCTATGCCGTCAGCGACGTAGTGGGGCAAACCGGTTTCATTGTCCGGCTGGCCGTGCACCCTGATTTCCAGGGGCGGGGAATCGGCAGCCAGCTTTTGGCCGATTCTCTGGATTACTGTTGGGCTGCCGGTGCAGCTACCGTCAAGTTGAACACACAGGAGAGCAACGTTGCCTCTCACCATCTCTATCAACGCTTTGACTTCCAGAGTGCGGGCCGGCGCGTGCCGGTGCTGGTGAGGGATCTATGATCCAGGCGGTGATCTTCGACTTTGGCGGCGTCTTTACGCACGGCGAGCGCTCCTACACGCGCTTACGGGAGTTCGATGCCCTCCTGGGTTGGCCGTCAGGAACGATGCAGAACCGCCTGTTCGCCGGTGAGGCCTGGGAACTGGCCTCCACGGGAGTCATCTCCCCCGAAGAACACTGGGCCCGCGTCGGAGCTGAGCTGGAAAGCCGCCTGCCGCCTGAGTTCTGCTGGTTCAAGGGCGACCCGTTCCACCTCGAAGTGATCAACGACGACGTAGTCGCCGTAGCACAGCGCCTACGCAGCCACTACCGTCTTGCGCTTTGCTCCAACGCCTTACCCGGCCTGGCGGATCTTCTGGAGGAGTTGCCGGAAGTCAAGAGATTGTTTGATGTCGTTGTCATCTCGGCGTTGGTGGGGTTGCGCAAGCCCGACCCTCGCATCTTCGAACTGACCACAGAGTGGCTGGGGCTGCCGCTCACGGTTTGCCTGCTCGTGGACGACAAGGAACGCAACGTGCGCGCTGCCGAAGCGCTGGGGATGCCCGCAGTACTATTTCGTTCGGCTGCGCAACTCGAAGCCACCTTGCGCTCCCGCCTGGAAGCAAGGTCAGAGACTCTGCGCTCTGAGTGAATTCACACAACACTAGGAGGATCTTCCATGCGCCCTCGCCATCGAAGTCTGCTTTTCACCATCGCTCTGGTCATCGCCCTCTATCTCGTCTGGCGGAAGGTGCGCTTCATCTTCGTTGTCCCCCTGACGCCCTGGCAGTTTGCCCTGCTGCTGTTGGTGATCGCTGTGATCATCTTCCTGCTGCTGGATCATCTCATCAACCGCACCCGGTAGCAAGGCAGCGGAGAACGTCTTGTGAGTACTCTGCACCTCACGCCCGAAGAACGGGCCCTGCTCAACGGCGCAGAAGGTACTGGCGTCCAGCAGGCTATGGAGATTGTAGCCACGCTGGGCCGCATCTACGGCGCGGCGGAGCTTGTCCCCATCGCTAGCGCGCACATCTCGGGCGTCAGCTACAAGAACCTGGGCGAGGCGGGCCTGCAATTTCTCGATGGCTGGGCTAATGAGGGAGCGCGATCGCGGGTGCCCGCCTGGCTCAACCCGATGGGCATGGAGGCCGCCCGCTGGCGCGAGATGGGCATTCCCGCCGACTTTGGCGAGCCGCAGCTTGAGGTCATTGAGGCCTTCCAGCGTATGGGCGTGACGCCTGAGCTGACCTGTACGCCGTACTTGTTGCCAGATCACATACCGCAGCGAGGCCAGCATCTGGCCTGGGCCGAGTCTTCCGCCGTTGCCTTCGCCAACAGTGTCCTGGGAGCGCGCACGAACCGCGAGGGCGGCCCCAGCGCTCTGGCGTCGGCCATCGTCGGGCGCACGGCCCGGTTCGGTTATCACCTGGACGAGGGGCGCAGGGCAACGCATGTGGTGGAGGTGACTTGCCCGCTGCACAGTGTGGCCGACTTTGGCGCCTTGGGCCAGATCGTGGGGCAGCGGGTGGGGGGCTGCGTGCCTTACTTCGCTGACGTACGACAGTGGCTACCCTTGCTGCCCCAGGACATCACCTACGGCGGCGAGGCCGTAGATCGCTTGAAGACGCTGGGAGCTTCGCTGGCCGCCTACGGCGCCGTGGCCCTTTTCCACATTGCGGGATACACGCCCGAGGCAAAGGACGCAGGCGAATCACTGCTCCGCGTCGATGCTCGGCACATCGTTGTGGATAATCTGGAAACAGCCTACGAGGCCATGAACGACGCGGATGTGCTGGACATTGATTTGGTGAGCATCGGCTGCCCGCACGCCAGCCTCGCTGAGATCGTCCAGGTGGCCGACTTTGTGCGAGGGCGGCGACTGCAAACGGTACTCTGGGTGACCACGGCCCACCGCACTAGGGAGGCGGCAGTGGCTGAGGGCTGGGTGCAGAGCATCGAGGCGGCGGGCGGTCGCGTGGTGGCCGACACCTGCACCGTCGTCGCTCCCCTGCGCGCCCTGGGCATCCGCAGCGTGGCTACCAATGCTGCTAAGACTGCCTGCTACGCGCCGGCGCACTCCGGCGTGCACGTGCGCTTTGGCGCGCTGGAGCAATGCCTGGAAGCCGCGCTGTCGGGCCGCTGGAGTGCATAGTGCAATGCTCCTGTCCCACGCACTACGCTGTCAGCGCAAGGAGGTCGTTGCCCTCGTCGGCGGAGGTGGCAAGACCTTGGTCATGTTCCGGCTGGCGCGGGAGTTGACCGCCCACGGCCTGCGCGTGGTGACCACCACCACGACCCGCATTTTCGTCACTCAGATGGCCGCCGCGCCGCATCATCTCATCGCACAGGACGAAGACGCTCTGCTGGCTCACTTGCCTCAGACACTGCAGCAGCATGGCCATGTGCTGATCGTTGGCGGCATAGATGTGGCACAAAACAAAGCATACGGGATCGAGCCAACGCTGGTGGAGCGCATCGTCGTGCTACCGTCTGTGGATGCGGTAATCATCGAGGCCGACGGCGCGCGCATGAAGCCCTTCAAAGCGCCTGCGCAGCACGAGCCGGTCATCCCCTCCTGCACCACCCTGGTCGTGCCCATGGCCGGGATCGAGGCCGTCGGCCGGCCGCTGGATGCGGCCAGCGTTCACCGACCGGAGCGCATCGCCGCCCTGACGGGCGGCGCGATGGGCGATCCCGTCACGCCAGAGATGGTAGCAATGGTGCTGGCGCATCCTGAAGGCGGACGGCGGGGCGTGCCGCCCAGTGCTCGCGTCGTCCCTGTGCTCAACAAGGTGGAGATGGAAGAGCAGCTTGCCACGGCGCGGCAGGTCGCCCGGCTGCTGCTTCAGGTAGGGACAGGCCTTGCGCCTGCCCAGAAGGGCGACCGCAAGGGTTCGCCCCTACTTCTTGAGAAGACACTGATAGACAACGTAGTACTCGGCGCAACGGAGGCTGACGATCCAGCGCGGGAAGTGTGGGGACGCACGGCGGCCATCGTTCTGGCTGCAGGAGGGGCGACCCGCTTCGGCCAGCCCAAGCTGCTGCTACCTTGGAGCGGGACGACGCTGCTGGGCCAAGTGGTGGATCGGGCGCTTGCGGCTGAGAGTATTGATGTGGTGATCGTCGTCGTGGGCTGCGAGGGAGAACGAGTGGCGGCGGCGGTGAGCGATCGGCCCGTGCGGGTGGTGGTCAACGAGGCATGGGCGGAGGGGCAGAGCAGCAGTGTGCGGGTGGGACTGGCCGCTTTGCCGACCGGCGTGAGCGCGGCCCTCTTCCTCCTGGGCGATCAGCCAGAAGTGACGCCGGAGGTCATCGAAGCGCTGGTGCAGCGCCACCGGCAGACGCTGGCTCCCATCGTCGTGCCGAGCTACCGCGGGCAACGGAACAACCCAGTGCTGTTCGACCGAGCGGCCTTCGCTGAGATGGGCCGGCTGCGCGGCGACGTGGGCGGGCGGGTGCTCATTGAGCGGTTCCAGCAGTCGGTGGAGCGAGTGGCCTTCGATGCCTCCCCGCCGTTCGACATTGACACGCCGGAGGATTATCGGCGCTTCGGACCCTAGACGGCGAACGCCGAGGCAAGAGCCTCGGCGTTTCTGATTCTGCTTCGTTCTGGCTCTGTGGCAGCTTCAGCCTCCAGTGGCTAACTCCTGCAGCCACATCGGCACCCACAGCTCTCCAATGTCCAGGAGATTCAGCATGAGCGCACCGATCAGCAGTACAAGGCTGAAACCGATGAGCATGTAGTCCCTGTGTTCGTATTTCAACTTTGTCAGCCAGGTGCGCGGCCCAGTGCCGAAGGCCCGCAGGTCCATGGCGTCAACGACCTCCTCGCCACCCACCACGGAGCCGATGGTGATGGGGATGAGCAGCGGGGCCATGTTGCGGATCTGGCCGATCAGCCCACCCCCCACTCGCTCTAGCTCGTAGCCGCGGGCTTTCTGCGCATCCATTGTGATCGTGAAATCGCGTCCCAGCGAGGGGACGAAACGGAAGGCCAGGTCAACGGCGAAGGCGAGCTTGTCGGGGAGGCCCAGCCGCCGGAAGGTGATGCCGTACCGGGCGGGGTGGATGGTGTAGGGGAAGACTACCGCCAGGAGAGCGAAGCTGATGATGCGCGTGAGCTGGCTGAAAAGGTACATCACCCGCTCGGCGCTGAGGCGGGGGCGGAGGGTGAGGCCGAGGAGGTGGAACGGCGCAGGTTCCCAGAGGAAGTGCGTGTCCGCGTACACCCCGGCCTCACCCCGCCCCGTCAGAGCTGTTGCTAACGACAGGACGGTGGTGATGATACCGATCACCAGCCAGAAGCGGCGCGTCTCCTGCCAAGTCAGCTTGGCCAGTACGAACTGCACCACTCCTAGCAGCAGGAAGAAGGCGATGAAGCGCAGGTCCCAGAACTGCATGATGGCCACCATGACGCAGATCAGGAAGATGACGCGCGCCCGCGGGTCCAGCTTCTGGATGATCGTATCGCGTTCCTTGTACTTCCAGGTGATCAGCATTGCCAGACTTTCCCTAACCTACCGTCCTGCTCGTCCTCTTGCCTGCTGCCAGGCAGCGTACAGCAGAGGCGTCAGGATGGCTGAGAAGAGGATGTTGGGGCCGGCAGCAGGGATGAACTCGCCGACGAAGGCGGTCGCGAAGCTGTAGCCGTTGATGAAGATGTCGGCGAAGGCGGCGAAGCCATAGCCGACGATCATCCCCAACGTGCCCCAGATGACGATCCGCCGCGTGTCTTCATCCGACAGCCAGGCGGTGATTGCCTTCCGCCGGGTGAACAGGAAGATGACCAGCACGGCCTGGAACAGCGACCACACGATCAGCAGCCATGAGCGGTTGATGATGCCCATGACGAGCATGAGCAGCGTGAGCAGCACAGCCACGGTGGACCAGTACTGCGGGGCCAAGGCCAGCACCGCCGTGACGACCAGGATCACCAGCATGATCCACCACCAGCCGCCGAACTCCGATGTTGCTTCGCCCGTCCAGGGATGGGCGATGCTGGGAAAGACAATGGGCAGCAGCACGGCGATGATCAGCACGATGGCGGAGATGATGAACAGCGTGCGGGTGTTCACCTTATGCTTGCGGGTGAAGTACATCGCCGCCAGCCCTGGCACGAGGCCCATCAGCCCGTTGGCTATGTCCCAAGCGGGGTAGACTCCCCAGCCCGTGAGGGCATCGCCCAGGATGTTGCCCACAGCGCCGGTGAAGAAGCCCACGGCGGGGCCGAAGGCCATGCCGAAGAAGACGGGAATGGCGACCACCGGCCGCAGGGCCACCAGGCTCACCGAAGGCACAGGGATAGTGTTGAAGGCCAGGCTGAGCAGGCCGTACAGCGCCGCGCCGAGCGCCATCATCACCACTTCTCGCGTCCCGATCTTCCAGTACTCGGGATCGGAGAAGCGGATGTAGATGATGTAGACGATAATGGCGCCGACGATCGTCCACACCAGCCAGCCGCCGAAGAAGCTGCCGGTGTCGCCGGCCAGCGCTCCGCTGGTGACCCCAGCCAGTTGTTCCCCGATGGGTGATTTGTTCTTGAGAGCAGTGACGACACCGCCTGCGTAGAACAGCAGGGCGACGATGACGATGCCGATGATGAGAGACAAGATCGGCTTGGTGTACTTGTTATTCATGGCAAATTCCTCCCGTTGCCGTATGTTGAATGATCTATTCGCTCCCGATGATCTGGGCCGCTTGGGCGGGAGCGAACGCCCAGGCGACTGCAAACTGGTTGTGTGATGTGCTATCACCTCCTCTTTGGCACATAGCCAGGTAGCGACGCTAACGCCTCCGCTCGGTGAAAGCGTCCTGTCTTGGGCAGCAGCTTGAGGTTCAGGTCAAGCAACGACGTGGGCACGATACGACATCGCTCCAGCAGTGCCCTGTTGGCCAGCACTTCCTCCGGTGACCCATCGGCGGCAATCCGTCCTTCGGACATCAAGATCACCCTGTTGGCATAGCCGACGGCCAAGTCGAGGTCGTGGGTGATGAACAAGATGGCGGCGAAGAGGTCTTCTCGCTGGGTGCGGAGAGCCAGGATCGAGTTCATGAAGTTGGTGTAGTTGCGGTAGTCCTGGCCCGCCGTGGGCTCATCCATGGCCAGTATCTTGGACTGCATGGCCAGCACGGCGGCGATGGTCGTGCGCTTTTGCTGGCCGAAGCTCAGAGCCAGTGGCGGGTACTCCTCCAGCCCCCGCAGGTTGAGGATGTCTATGGCCTGCCCGACGTTGGCTTGCACGATGGCCTCTTCGAAGTGCATGTTGCGCGGCCCGAAGGCCAGCTCCTCCTGTACCGTGGGGGCGAACAGCATGTGGGTGGGGCTCTGGAACACATAACCCAGGGTGCGGGCCACCTGTGCCGTGCTCACCCGCCGTGTATCCTGCCCTTCCACTCGCACGGTGCCTTCGCGCGGCTTGAGCAGACCAATGGCCTGCTTGATTAGCGTGGTCTTGCCGGCGCCGTTGGGGCCCAGCAAGGCGATGATGTCGCCCTGCCGGATGGCCAGTGAGACGTCGTGCAGCACCGGCTGTTCCGGTTCGTAGTAGAAGGAGACGTGATCGAATTCCACCAGCGCCGGGCGGCCGTTGGTCGGAGCGGACGGGGGAGGCGGAGGCACCTCTTCTTGTGTTTCCTGCGCTTGGCTCAGCACCATCGGCGCGGGCAGCTTAACCTCCCGATAGTCGGCTATGTCAAGGAAGCCTTCCATGTCGCCGAAGTAGCGTTGCTCCCCTCCACTGAGGAACAGCGCTCTGTCTGGCTTGGCCCTCAGGATATCCTCCACGCGATGCTCAATGAGCAGCACGGTCTTGCCCTCGTCGGCCAGGCGGCGGATGAGGGCGAGTGCCTCCTGAGATGAGGCCGGGTCCAGCGAGGCCAACGGCTCGTCCAATAGGATGATGTCCGGCTGCATGGCCAGCACGCCGGCAAGGGCTACCTTCTGCTTCTCGCCTCCGGAGAGGCTGAAGGTCTGCCGATCCCGCAGGTGGCTGATGCCCAAGTAGTCCAGCACCCATTCCACCCGCTCGTTGATCTGCTGGCGTGGGAGACCCAGGTTCTCTAGCCCGAAGGCTACTTCGTTGAGCACGTAGCTGCCGACGATCTGCTTCTCTGGATCCTGCAGCACCGTGCCCACCATTTGCGAGATCTGCGCCAGCGGCAGTGGTGTGGGGTCTTCCTCGAACAAGCGAATGGTGCCGGCAAGTTGACCGCCCGTGTAGCTGCGGGGGATGAGACCATTGATGCAGCGCATCAACGTCGTCTTTCCGCAGCCGCTGGCCCCGGCGACCAGGACCAGCTCACCCCTGTCTGCCTGGAAGGTGATGCCGTGCAATGCTAGTTCCTCGCGGGTGCGGTATCGAAAACAGAGGTCTGCAATCTGCACAGGCAAATGGCCATTTCTACTCACACTGCACCGTCCATAATACGAAAGCCTTGGTATCCCAACTGGTAGAACACCCTCGGTGAACAAGGGTTGCGCTTCTGCGGAGGTTCAGCCTCCCAGCGTCTTGCCGTAGGCGAAGAGGTTGCCAGACTGGTAGATGTCGGCCTGCACCTTGGAGAAAGGCAAAGCCTGGTATGCCTTTTCGTCGTTGAGAACAAGCTGTCCCGTCTCAAAATCGACTTGTAGTTCGTCGCCGTTCTCGAACTCGCCCGCCATCTCCGAAAGGTGCGGTAGGGTGAGGATGGGGAAGCCAGAGTTGATGGCATTGCGCTTGTAGATGGCCCCGTAGCTTTCGGCGATGAGCCCGCCCACGCCCAGGGCGCGGAAGCAATCCACCGCCTGCTGGCGGCTGGAGCCAGCGCCGAAGTTAGCTCCGGCCAAGACGATGTCGCCAGGCTGGCATTGGCGGGCGAAATCCTCCCAGCCCTGGAGATTGCCCAGCGCGTACTGCCCCATCTCCGCTACCTCGGTGATGTGCAGATGGCGGTTGTGGAAGATCATGTCCGTGTCCACATCGTCGTACATCTTGCCGTCGGGGTCGGTGAGCACCCCAATGCGGCCTTTGATTCGTGTGCTTTTCATGATCAGCTTCCTCCATCGTTTGTGGCGGATGGCCAGACCTGCTGCCCCCTTGCACCATGTGCTGGATCTGGCGATCCAGCAGGAGCGGTGAAGCGCTGGTGGCGTTCTTTTCTCCGTTCGCAGCAGCCCCCTCTGTTCGCGGCGGATCGCCAGATCCGCCGCCTCTTTGCCCTATTTGCTGGATCTGGCGATCCAGCAAGAGCAGCAGAGCATTCGCGGCGGCCTCTCCTCCATTTGGGGCGGATGGCCAGCTACGCCGTCCCCTTGCACCATGTGCTGGATCTGGCGATCCAGCAGGAGCGGTGAAGCGCTGGTGGCGTTCTTTTCTCCGTTCGCAGCAGCCCCCCTCTGTTCGCGGCGGATCGCCAGATCCGCCGCCTCATCACGCGAGTAGCTCGTTCGCGTTGTCCAGCGGCATGATCGCAGGGTGTCCCAGCAAATAGAAACGCGCACTCGACCACAAATAGTCCTCTGGCCGCTCAACCAGTGCCCAGCGAGGCTGGCACGGGTTGTTGTGACTATAGATTATCTTCTGTCGCAGGAAACGAGGTGAGAAGACGTCCTCAGCGTGGTAGCCTTCTTCCCAGACCTTGTGGGTTTGCTTCTCCGGCCGGGTGACTGCTGAGGCCAGGAAGTCTAGAACTTCCTGGTTTCCCTCGGCTTGATAGTGCCGAACGATGCGATCAGACGTGCGCTTCTTGAAGTCACGCAACACGTCAGGCGGTGGATCATCTGGCCGGCATTGGATGATGATGTGAATGTGATTGGGCATGATCACAAAGGTGTACAACTTGATCCGTTTCTGAGCACGAAAGCAGTCGAGGTTATCCACAATCAACCGCTTCATGACGTCACGCTGAAACAGGTGAGCATACTTGACTGCTTTTGTGGTGACGAAATACAGATGCTCTGGGTTGAAGTCTGGTCGCCAGGTTGTCATCACCTAGCACTCCTGTCATAGCCGCTGGATCGCCAGATCCAGCGGGAACAGTTCCTTGACGGGAACGTGTTGTCATGCCTCCGGCACCGTGATCTCGCCGCGCAGCGCCGCCCAAGCCGCCGTCAGCGGGCTGGTCAGGTAGGTGTCGCCTGCACCCTGCTTGCCGCGGAAGTTGCGGTTGCTGGTGCTCACCTGCACCTGCCCCTGGCCGGTCATGCCGATCTGCCCCGAAGCACAGCCTCCGCAGCCGGGGTTGCTGATGATGAAGCCAGCCTCGAACAATGCTTGCAACAGACCTTCCTGCAGCATGCGCGCGTACACCTTGCGGGTGGCGGGCACGACCGAGGCCATGACCCACGAAGCGATGCGCTTGCCCTCGACGACCTCGGCCACAGCGGCGAAGTCCTCGAAGCGGCCGTTGGTGCAGGAGCCGAGGAAGACGGAGTCAATGCGCGTGCCAGCCAGTTCCCGCACAGGCTTTACGTTGGCCGGGTTAGGCGGGCAGGCGATGAGTGGCTCCAGATCGGTGATGTCTACCTCTACCACTTCACAGTACTCAGCGTCGGGATCGGCATACACGCCGGGCGTCCCTCGCCCCGCCCGCTCGCCGCAGAAGGCCAGTACTTCCTCTGAAGGCGGGATGAAACCGATGATGCCGCCCATCTCCGTGATCTGGCTGGCCAGCGTGATGCGGCCAGACAGGTCGAGATCTTCGATGACTGGGCCGTAGAACTCCACCGCCCGGCCCAGAGCGCCGCTGGAACCGAGTGCTCGCAGCACTGCCAGTGTCAGGTCCCGCGCCGTGCAGGGAGGGCGTAGATCTCCCTGGACCACCACCTTCATAGTCGGTGGCACCTCGAACCAGGTCTTGCCGGTCTTGAAACCGAAAGCGATGTCCTGGTCGCCCATCCCCTGGCCGAAGGCGCCGATAGCGCCCAGGATGTTCAGATGAGAATCGGTTCCCACGAAGGTGCAGCCCGGGTAGGCCAGCCCTTCCTCGATGGCTACATGCGAACCGATACCGGCGTCCACATCGTAGACCTTGATTCCCTGCTCGCGCGCCCACCGGCGGCAGATGTGCTGGTTGTTGGCGTAGGGGATGGTCTTGGCCGGGACGACGCAGTCGAAGGTGAAGAAGGTCTTGCTGGCGTCGGCTACGGGACTGTTGCCGTAGTGCGTGCGGAAGTTCTGCACCACATTGGCGCCGGCAAAGTCTCGAGCTGTGCGCAAATCCAGGTCCATCCAGACGATGCGCCCCGGCGCGACCGTTTCGTCGCTGTGCGTTTGGATGATCTTCTCGATGATGGTCCGTCCAGACATGGGTATGCCTTTCAGATGCTCAGGATTGCTCTGGCGATGGTCAGATAGATGAAAAGCCCTGTGGCGTCTACCAAGGTGCTCATCAATGGGCCCGAGATCATCGTGGGATCAATCTTCAGCCGGGCGGCCAGCAGTGGCAGCAGCGCACCCACCACGTTGGCCCAAAGGACGATGGCCAGAAGCCCGCTGCTCACAGCCAGGGCTAGTGGGCCCGTCGTGCCATAGGTGAGTGCCCGTATGAAGCCCACGACGGCCATGGCCAGGCCCAGCAGAATGCCCGCACGGGACTCGCGCCAGAACACCTTGAGCGCATCTCTCCAGTCTACGTCGCCCACTGCCAGGGCACGGATAATGGTCGCTGTGGTCTGGGAGCCGGCGTTGCCGCCGGTGCCAATGAGCAAGGGCACGAAGAAGGCCAGGGTCACCTCCGTGGTCAGCAGGGGCTCGAAGTAGCGCATCACGCTGGCGGTGAGCGTCCCCGTCACGAAGAGCAGCAACAGCCAGCCGATGCGCTTCCAGGTCACCTGCAGCACCGAGGTGTCCAGGTAGCGCCGATCCAGAGGCAACGCACCACCCAACCGCTGGATGTCCTCGGTGGCCTCGTCCTCCAGCACATCTACTAGGTCGTCCACAGTGATGACGCCCAGGAGCAAGTGGTTCCGGTCTACCACCGGCAGGCTCATGACGTCGTAGTGGGTCATGAGCCGGGCACACTCCTCCTGATCGGCGTCGGCCAGGATGTGGATGACGTCCGGGTCCATGACCTCGCCCAGCCGGGCTCTGGGTGGGGCCTTGATCAGGTCCAGCAGGCTGACCACGCCGCGAAGGCGGCCATCTTGATCCACGACGAACAGGGAGTAAGCCGCTTCCTCTTCGGGTGCCCATTGCCGGACGGCAGCCAGGGCCTCGGCGCTGGTCATGTCGCGCCGCAGAGCCAGGAACTCGGTGGTCATCAGGCCGCCGCCGGTCTCGTCGGGGAACACCAGCAGGGCCTGCACCCCGTCGGCGTCGGCCATCTGGGCCAGCGCCTGGCTCACCTGCTCCGGATGCAGGTCGCCCAGCAAGTCGGCTGCCTCGTCGCTGGCCATCTCGTCGAGAATGGGGGCCAGTGTGTTGACGTCGAGGCGGCTGGCCAGCTCGGCGGCGTCTTCGTCCTCCAGTTCCTCCAGAATGTCGGCGGCGTCTTCGATGTCCAGTCGGGGTAGGAGAACCTCCTGCTGGCCGAGCCGTAGCTCTTCGAAGACGTCGGCCTGATCGGGGGGGCGCAGAGCCTCAATGAGGGCGATGGCTCCCGCCAAGTCGCTGGCCTCCAGGTAGGCGCGCACCTGCGCCAGCGTCTGATCTAGCACTCGCTGCTCCATAGTGGCCTCCTTGATGTGCTCCCATGCTCGGGCTAGGAGGAGGCCAAGGGTCAGCGAATGCTCAGGCGCGCCTCATGTCCCGACCATAGTAGGACGGTCTTTATCTTGTATGCCTATGCAAGAACTAGGGTCGTCTGCCCGTTTGTCGCTCTCGTCCATCTTGCTCCTGGGGGATGGTCCTGACTTATCCCAGCTTCGCTGCCAATTCCTTCTTCACTTGCAGATCCCGCAGGCTCTCGAAGCTCATGAAATCCGCCTTGTTGATCAGCGTGGCCTCTGCGGTGCGCTTGATCTTCTCTCCCTCACCGGCGTGGGCGGCGATCATGTGCATCACGTCCTCCGGCAGGCCGAACTCGGCGGCCAGCGCCGCGCCGGAGAAGGGATGGCGGATCAGGCGGCCATAGCGGGTCTGTACCGTCATCCCATCGTCTCTGTTCTCGTATTCCAGTAGCTTGCCGATGTCGTGCAGCAAGCCGCCGGAGATCAGGTAATCGCGGTTGATGGGCACTCGGTCGCCGTAGATCTGGGCGAACACCTCGGCCGCCCGCAGCGCGGTCAGCGTCACTGCCCGAATGTGCTCGATGTAGCTGGCCGGACAGGGGTTGAAAAGCAGGGTGAAGGGCATCTCGGCCAATGCATCAGGTGTCCAGCCACCCCGATCCATTGCCGCTTTCCAGACCTGCAGTGTTTTCTCGCGCAGCTCAGTGTTCTCGATAAGGTCGAATTCAGGGATGAGTTGTAGTAGTCTGTCTCTCATGTCATTCTCCGTAAGCGCGCAGAATCTTTCCCGTGGTTTCCTTGCACAGCAACTCGGTACAGCAACTCGACCACTTGGAGTATCTGCTATTGTCCCGTCATCCGCGTTCTACGATGTGCGATCACCTTCCGCAGTATCTGGTTCAGTCTGATCTGCGGCTGGTAGCCGACCAGCCTGGATACCTTGCTCAGGTCCGGCACCCGACGCCGCATGTCCTCAAAGCCCTCGCCATAGGCCTGGTCATAGGGCAAGAAAACGATCTGCGAGCGGCTGCCTGTCAACGCCTTGACCCGCTGGGCCAGTTCCAAGATGGTCACCTCTTCCGTACTGCCGATGTTGAACACCTGGCCCACCGCGCCGGGATGGCTGGCCAGGGCGACAACGCCACGCACTACGTCCGATACGTCGGCGAAGCAGCGGGTCTGCAGACCGTCACCGTAAACAGTGATCGACTCTCCCGCCAATGCCTGACGCACGAAGCGGGGGATGACCATACCGTAGCGTCCCTTTTGCCGCGGCCCTACGGTGTTGAATAAGCGAACGATAATTACTGGCAGTCCCTGCTCGCTGTGATAGGCCAGGGCCAGGAACTCGTCCAGGGCCTTGGAGGCGGGGTAGCACCAACGCGTGCGAGTGGTGGGGCCCAGCACCCTATCGCCCTCCTCCTCGAAGGGCACGTCCGCGCTCTTGCCGTAGACCTCAGAGGTTGAAGCCAACAGCACCTTCTTGCTGTGCCGGCTGGCGCACCGCAGCACGATCTCGGTGCCCAGCACGTTGGTTTGCAGGGTGCGCAGCGGTTCGCGGATGACCAGCGCAACCCCTACCGCTGCCGCCAGATGGTAGATGATGTCACATTCGGCCACCAGGCCATCCATCATCGTTTCGTTGGTGATACTGGCGATGGTGTAGCGGAAGTTGGGATGGTCTGCCAGGTGTTCGATGTTGGCGAGGCTGCCTGTGGAAAGATCGTCAACAATCGTCACTGTCTCATCTTCGGCCAGTAACGCCTCCGCCAAATGGCTGCCTATGAAGCCAGCCCCGCCGGTGATCAAAGCTTGCATGTGTCTCTTTCCGCCTATGGTAGCGCCGGCCGGACTTCTGCAGATGCCGGGCCTAGCTGTGTCCTACCAGATACACCCCAGCGCAGATGACTAACACCCCCAGCCAGCGCAGCGGGGGACCTCCTCCTTCAGTGCTGCCCATGTTCTGCCCATTGTGGCCACGAAGCGAGCGGGGTCGAGGGTGACGACTCCCACTGCGATCGCGCCCTGCTTCATGTTTCTTGACCGACCAGGATTATACATCACTTCCGTAGTGCGGGCAATTCGCCACGTGGAAATGGTAAGTGGAGGATGGGAACGGGGAATTGACGCCTGGCACGGAAACGGGTATACTTGTGTTCGGAGGATGTGTGTCGTGAGGAAGCGAACGGCTGAAATTTCCAGATGGTTCTTGACGATGATCTTGGCACTTGGCGGGCTGTGCGCATCGCGGCCTTCCGCCGCGCAGGAGCCTCTGGGGGCAGTTGAGCAGTTGATGGCCCAGATGTCCCCTATCGACAAGGTCGGACAGCTCTTCTTGGTCTCCTTCGTGGGCACCGACGTCGGGCCGAACTCCGACATCGCCCAGTTCATCCGCGACTACCGCGTGGGGGGTGTGGTCCTGCTGGCTTCCAATGGCAATTTCCGCAACGAGGGCGATACCCCAGCCCAGGTGACGCAGCTCACGGACGACCTGCAAACCCTGACTTTCAGTCAGCCGTTGACTGCCCCGCTGGCGCCCTCCGTTCGAGCCGAGACTGAGGCGGCTGCGATTGTCACCTCCACGCACCCTTCCGAGAGCCTTCCCATCCCTCTGTTTGTGGCCATTGTCCAGGAGGGGGATGGCTACCCCCATAGCCATCTCTTCAACGGTTTCACCCCTTTGCCTAACAATATGGCTATCGGTGCGACCTGGAATCCGGCCAACGCACAGGCTGTTGGAGAGATCGTGGGCCGAGAGCTGGCAGCGGTGGGGGTCAATTTCCTCCTGGGCCCATCGTTGGACGTGCTCGACAACCCACGGCCCGGCGGCAAGGGGGATCTGGGTACTCGAACCTTTGGGGGAGATCCCTACTGGGTGGGGGCGCTCGGCCAGGCGTACATTCGAGGGGTACATGAGGGCAGCAATGGCCGCGTGGCGACGGTGGCCAAGCACTTCCCCGGCCAGGGGGGCAGCGACCGCCGTCCGGACGAGGAGGTGGCCACAGTGCAGAAGTCGCTGCAGGAGTTGCGCTCCGTTGAGCTGGCCCCTTTCGCCGCGGTGGTTCGTGGTGCGGAGGCCGGCGATTGGTCTGGTAGCACTGCTGCGCTGATGTCCTCTCACATTCGCTATCGGGGCTTTCAGGGCAATATCCGCCAGCTCACCCCGCCCATCAGTCTGGCCCCCCAGTTGCAGGACCTCATGGCCCTGCCTGAATTTGCCACCTGGCGCGAACAGGGTGGCGTACTGGTCACCGATTCCCTGGGCGTGCCCGCAGTACGCCGTCATTATGACCCGCAACTGCAGAAGTTCCCGCACCGGCAGATCGCTCAGGATGCGTTTCTGGCAGGGAACGACGTGCTGCTCCTCTCGCAGTTCTCTCTCACCGGCGACTGGGCTGAGCAACTGACGAACATGCAGGAGACCATCCAGTTCTTCCGCGAGAAGTACGAGAGCGACCCTGACTTCCAGCAGCGGGTGGATGCGGCGGTTGCCCGCATCCTGGCCCTCAAGCTTCGCCTTTACCCCCAACTGGACTGGCTGAGCAACCGGGTCTCAGTGGATGCTCTGAGCGAGGCGATGAACCAGGGCCAGATCGTCGTCGCCCAGGTAGCCCGCGAGGCGGTCACCCTCATCTATCCGGGGCTTGAGGAGCTGGCCGACCGACTGCCCAGTGCGCCTCTCGCTGACGAAAACACCCTGATCTTTACCGATGCTCGCCAAGACCGCGAGTGCGCTGATTGTCCTGAGTTTCCCTGGATATCGCCGACGGCCCTGGAGGAGATCATGCTACGTCTCTATGGCCCGGAGGCGAGCGGTCAGGTGGATCCGGAGAGGGTCAACAGTCTGACCTTCGGTCAGCTCAAGGCGTTCTTGCGGGACGAAATGGATGAAGCTACAGCGCTGGAGACTGAAGCTATGATCCAAGACGCCGAGTGGATCATCTTCGCCATGTTGGACCTGAACCTGGAAGATCACCCTGACTCCAACGCTGTAAAGGAGTTCCTGCGGCTGCGTTCCGACAGCCTGCGAGGCAAGAACCTGATTGCCCTGGCCTGCAATGCGCCCTATTTCTTGGACACCACTGAGGTCAGCAAGCTGACGGCCTACTACGGCATCTACGCCAAGACGCAGCCATTTCTAGAGGCTTCGGTGCGGGCACTATTCCGGGAATTCACCCCCACGGGGGCGCTGCCGGTCAGTGTGGCGGGAATCAACTACAACCTCATCGAGCGCACCGAACCGGACCCTGAGCGAATCATTCAGATCATGCTGGCAGACATGACTGCCAAGGAAGAGCCTGTGGAAATGATCGGCGTGGAGGTGGGGGACACATTGAGCCTGCGAACCAGCGTCATTCTGGACCGCAATGGCCACCATGTGCCCGATGGCACGCCAGTGGAGTTCAAGTTGTTCTATCCGGCCGATGCGTTGGAGTTACCCCGCCAGAGAAGGACGACGGTTGATGGCATCGCCGAGATCAGCGTGACCCTGGAGCGCATGGGGGAGTTGTGGGTCACGGCCAGCAGCCTGCCGGCGCAGCAGTCCACGATGTTGGTTGTGAGCATCCATGGCGACGAGCCGGCGACCATTGCCACGGTAGTGCCCACCGAGACGCCCACGCCCACGTCCACGCCTACGCCTACGCCCACGCCTACGCCTACGCCTACGCCGACAGCCACACCAACTGCCACACCTACAATGACGGCCACAGCTGTTCCTACATCCATGCCCACCCCTGCTCCGTCGCCTCCGCCACCTCCGCGTGTAAACGGTCTGGCCTTCGTGCTGGGATTGCTGGCCGCGGCTGGCGCGGGGGTCATTGGTTGCTGGCAGGCCATGAGCATGGGACATTCGCCCATCGGGTTGCTGGCTTCGGCGTTGTGGGGATTGACTGGCGGACTGGCAGCCTACGTGCTGTACGGCCTGGGCTGGCTGCCCGGCGCAAGTTGGCTACAACGGGGGATGGGGCCGTGGGGTGCGGCTGTTGTCGCCTTCGTCGGCGGATCGCTGCCTCTGCTGGTCCGTGGCTGGCAGGCCGTTCGTACCGCCGAGAGCCGTAGATGATTCAGGGCGAGGCCGCCGGCGTCTGGGTCGTGAGTGCAGCCGGTGTGCTGCCTTCGGTTGGCTGAGAGGGTTCGCTAGGCAGTGGCGGAGCGAAGAGGGTGACCAGCAGGGCCAGTGTGGCTAGGCTGAGCGTTGCCGCGATCAGCCAGCGGTTGACCTGCGCTGCCTGCGCCCACTCGGCCCGAGTGGCTACGTTGACGCCGACGGTTTGGGCCGTGGGCGGTGTGCTGAACAACATAGCTTGCCACTCGGCGGCGGAGGCCGGGCGTTGGTCCGGGTGCGTAGCCATGGCTCGCAGCAGGGCTCGCTCCGTCTGGGGCGAGATGTCAGGGTTAATGCTTCGTGGCGGTGTGAGACTCCCTGGTCTGAGGAAACGTTCCTTGGCATCGGCGGGTGGCTTGCCGGTCAGCAGGTGATAGAGTGTCGCTCCCAACGAGTAGATATCGGCACGCACATCCGTGTGCCCGGTGTCGCCGCCGTATTGCTCCAATGGCGTGTACTGCACGGTGCCCCGGCCTTGCACGACCGTGACGGTACGACTGTCGTCGGGCAGCAGCAGCTTGACCAACCCGAAGTCCACCAGCTTGAGTTGGCCGCGAGGGGTCAGCTTGATGTTGGATGGTTTGATATCGCGGTGCAGCACCGGCGGTTTCTGGCTGTGTAGGTATTGCAGCGCATCGCAAAGCTGCCGTGCCCATCCGAGCACCGTTTCCTCGGTGAGAAACCTGCCCTGCCGTCGCGCGTTGTTCAGGATCTCCCTGAGGTTGGGGCCGGGCACGTAATCCATCACCAGGTATTCTCGGCCTTCATGGGAGAAGTAGTCGGAGACTTTGGGAAGCGTGGGGTGATCGAGGCGTGCCAAGACGCTGGCCTCGCGATAGAATTGCTCGCGCGTCTGGGCCAGCACCTCGGGGATGCCTCCCAACTCAGGACGGATCTCCTTCAGGGCGCATTGGCGTCCCTTGAGTCGCAGATCCTCGGCGTGGTAGACTGCACCCATGCCCCCCTGGCCTATCAATTCGACGATCTTGTAGCGGGACCGCAGCACGGTTCCGCTGGGCAGTGGTGTGTTCATCGGACGCGATTATGGCCTATGTCTGACGTCTTGTCAAGTGGAGGCAAAGTGT
Source organism: uncultured Anaerolineales bacterium (assembly GCA_964587335.1). Taxonomy (GTDB): domain Bacteria; phylum Chloroflexota; class Anaerolineae; order UBA3071; family UBA3071; genus UBA3071. The sequence continues at coordinate 4,579 of CAZPMV010000006.1, read as the reverse complement.
AATGGCTGATGTTCGTGAGAGCGCGATGCTTATCTTGCAGCAGCGTGCGGGAATGGGGCAACGATGGCCGTTGGATCAACAGGGTGCGCTCACGATCGGCCGTGGCGAGGACTGTGACGTCATTCTTCGCAATCGCCATATCTCTCGTTACCATGCCCGCATCTCGTGGGTGGATGGCCGCTACTCTGTGGAGGACCTGGGCAGCAAGAATGGCACGCATGTCAATGGCCGCGAGTTGACGGCGCCGCAGGTGCTGGAAGATGGCGACGAGATCCAGATCGCCTTGCGCTTCAAGCTGGCTTTCGTGGACGCTGGCGCCACGGCTCCCTTGACCTTCTCTGAGGCAGAGGAGGCGGGGTTGCGGCTGGATGAAGCCACACGTCAAGTGTACATGGAAGGCCTCTTGCTGGAGCCTCCCCTCTCCCCAGCCCAGTACCGCCTGCTCAAGCTTTTGGTTGAGGGTGATGGTAGCATTGTCAACCGTGAGGTAGTCGTGCACACCGTTTGGTCTGAGGTGTTGGAAGAGGGGGTGTCGGAACAGGCCATAGATGCTCTGGTGCGCCGCCTTCGAGAACGGTTGGCGGAACTGGACTCCGAACATCAGTACGTGGTCACCGTGCGCGGCCATGGCTTCCGCTTTGCAGACAAGGGAGTGCTTTGAGCCTCGATACTCTGAGTCTGTACATTCACCTTCCGTTCTGCCAACGCAAGTGCGCCTACTGCGACTTCAACTCCTACGCTGGGTTGGGTCATCTCTTCATTCTCTACGTCCGTGCGCTGGTAGCAGAGATTGCTATCGCTGGCCAGCGCTGGCATCATCCAACCGTGGAGACCATCTATTTGGGCGGAGGCACGCCGACGCTGTTGTCCCCTGATCTTTTGGGTGATATCCTGGTCGCTTGCCGCCAGACCTTCGCCGTGCATCCCAATGCCGAAATCACCTGCGAGGCCAACCCTGGCACGGTAGACCGGCAACGCTTTGCCGACCTGCGGTGTCTGGGCGTCAACCGTCTCAGCCTGGGGGTACAGAGCTTCGAGGATGACGAGTTGCGCTTTCTGGGGCGCGTCCACACGGTTAATGAGGCGGAGGCAGCCTTTTACGCTGCCCGTGCGGTTGGCTTTGCTAACATCAACCTCGATCTGATCTTCGGTCTGCCGAGACAGCGGAGAGGAACCTGGCGGCGCACCCTTTGCCGAGCCATCGTTCTTGCCCCCGAGCACCTCTCCCTCTATGCCTTGAGCGTCGAGGAAGGCACACCGCTGGCCCGCGAGGTGGCCGAAGGCCACGTCCCCCTGCCCGACGACGATCTGGCGGCTGATTTCTACCTGATAGCCAGCGACGAGCTGGCCGGTGCGGGCTATGTTCACTACGAAATCTCCAATTGGGCGAGGAACGAGGTTGATGAGCCTGGGGGCGCGGGAGTATCTCCAGGGTTCTCTTGTCGTCACAATCTGACCTATTGGCATAATGGGTCGTATCTGGGTTTCGGTGCGGGGGCGCATTCTAGCCTCGACGGGCGGCGATGGTGGAACGTGTGCGTACCTGCCGAATACATTGAGCGACTGGAGAAGGTCCAATCCCCTGTCGCTGGCAGCGAGAAGATCGATGAACCGCTGGTCATGGCAGAGTCGATGATGCTTGGCCTGCGGTTGGTGCAGGAGGGCGTGTCTTATGATGCCTTCGAACGTCGCTTCGGGCACTCGCTACTGCATGTGTACGGTGGGGAGATTGCGGCACTCGAGGCAGCAGGTCTCCTGGAACGGTTGCCGGATCGGATCAGGATAAGCAAGCGGGGGCGGCTGCTGGGCAATCAGGTCTTTGTGCGGTTCTTGCCCTCTTGACTATCCCGCATCTTGGTGCTATACTGTGACAGAAGCGGTCTACTGTCTTGCTGTCTGCCCGGAATGCAGCCCTGGCAAGGAGACAATCCTTGATCCACGAACTGGAGGGTTCGCGCTAATGGGATTCCCAGTGCGTGATCTTGCCTTGCGTCCGCCCGGCCCGAGAGCAGGCTGCCGCGGTTTTGTGTTGGCCCATGACTGGAATCTGGCCGCCATCGCTGCGAGGAGGAAGATCCTTGGGTTCTGGTAGGAGACAGGTCGTGGTGGCCATGAGTGGTGGCGTGGACAGCTCCACAGCCGCGGCTCTGTTGGTCGAGCAAGGCCATGAGGTTATCGGCGTGATGATGCGCCTTTGGGCAGAGCCACACCAGGAAGGGTGCAGCCACAATCTTTGCTGCACCCCTGACGCAGTGGAGAGCGCCCGAGGTGTTGCTACGTTGCTGGGTATCCCCTTCTGCTTGCTCAACGCCGAGGAGACTTTCAAGACGCACGTTGTGGAGCCCTTTGTCGCCGCCTATGCCGCTGGCCGCACACCGAATCCCTGCCTGGCCTGCAATCGGCATATCCGCTTCGGCTACCTGCTGCGCCATGCGCGGGGCCTGGGAGCCGACTTGCTGGTGACGGGGCATTACGCCCGCGTGCTGCCGCCAAGCGATGGATGCGAGCGCTACCGCCTGCTGCGCGGCGTGGATGCGTCGAAGGATCAATCGTACGTTCTGTATATGCTAGAACAGGAGGCGCTGGCGCACGTGTGTTTCCCCTTGGGTGAGTTCACCAAAGCGCAGGTGCGGGAGATGGCGCGAGCCCGTATGCTACCTGTGGCGGAGCGGGCGGAGAGCCAGGATCTCTGCTTCGTGGGTGGAGGTGACTATCGCCGTTTCCTGCGACGCCATGCTCCGCAGGCAGTTTGCCCAGGGCCGATACTCGACCAGGCAGGGCAACGGCTGGGCACGCACCAGGGGTTGGCTTTCTACACCGTCGGGCAGCGGAAGGGGCTGGGCATCGCCGCCGCAGAGCCACTGTATGTGCTGGAGATGCACGCCGGCCGCAACGCTCTGGTGGTAGGGCCGGTGTCGGTGCTGGGGCGGCGCGAGCTGACGGCTGGCGAGGTCTCGTTCGTCTCTAGCGAGTGGTCTTCAGTACCGCTAGCGGTGACGGCCAAGATTCGCTACCGGGCGCAGGATGCACCAGCCACGGTCTCGCCGCTGGGGTGCGGCCGCGTGCGGGTGGTCTTCGAGCAGCCGCTGAGGGACATAACTCCGGGCCAGGCGGTTGTGTTCTACGACGGCGAAGCCTGCCTCGGCGGCGGGACAATCGAACAACCAATACCAAATACCAAGTCCCAATAGGACACCAACATGCTTGACTTACTGTTATCACCCGCGTTGCTTCTGAGCCTGGTGATTGCTCTGATCTACGCTGCATTGTTTCACCTGTGGCAGGGGCGGACGCTGCGCGACCTGGGAGTTTTCGCCCTGGCAGCGGTAGCAGGCTTCGCTGTGGGGCAAGGCGTGGGACAATTGACGCATTTTGAGTGGTTGGTGGTGGGGCAGGTGCACATGGTGGAGGGGAGCCTGTTCTCCTGGATGGCCCTGCTCATTGCCAATCGGCTGAAAGTGTGATAGAATGAATCAAACGAGACGCAATCGAGGTGCAACATGGCTGCTGTGCGTGATGTGGCGATCATTGTCCTGGCGATAGAATCCATCGTCGTCGGTATTCTGCTGGCGATATTGACCATCCAAGTGTACAAACTGGTCAAGATGCTGCGCGAGGAGGTCAAGCCGATGCTGGAGGCGACTCAGGAGACTGTGGGCACGATGAAGGGGACAACCACGTTCCTTAGTGAACACCTGGTGTCTCCCGTGGTGAACGTCGCTGGTTACGTCTCCGGCCTGCGTCAGGCAGCCAAGACGCTGGCAGGTTTCCGTTCAGGCGGTCGGGATGGCGACACGGCCTGAGATGGACAGTCCAGCGGGTATTGATTGTCCAGTGTACCAGCATACTACCAACATACTATCATGGAGGTGAAGGCATGAGCGAACGTGGAGGCGGAGGAGAGTTCTTGGCAGGTTTCCTCATCGGCGCTATTGTGGGCGGGGTGGCAGCACTGCTCCTGGCCCCGCAGTCGGGTGAGGAAACCCGCCAGCGGCTTGAGGAGAGCGGGATCGAATTGAAGGAGCGGGTGACCGAGATGTCGGCTGAAGCCCGGCAGCGCGCCGATGAACTGCAAGAGCGGGGACGCATCATCTTGGAAGAGCAGAAGGCCAAACTTGAACAGGCCATTGAGGAAGGGAAAGAGGCCGCGGCCAAGAAGCGAGAGGCTCTGTTGGGCAAACTGGAGGGAGGGGAAGCAGAAGCCTAGATCCAATACAGTTTGGATAAGCCGTTCTGAGGCGGTTGCGTTGCCGAGGTCGGGAGTTCAACTCCCTCCTAACTGAACTGTGTTATGCCTGGAGGCAATACTGTCTGGATGAGCTGTTCTGAGGCGGTTGCGTTGCCGAGGTCGGGAGTTCAACTCGTTCCTAACTGGACTGTGTTATGCCTGGAGGCAATACTGTCTGGATGAGCTGTTCTGAGGCGGTTGCGTTGCCGAGGTCGGGAGTTCAACTCGTTCCTAACTGGACTGTGTTGTGCCTGGAGCCAATATTGTCTGGATAAGCCGTTCTGAGGCAGTCGCACTGCCGAGGTCGGGAGTTCAACTCGTTCCTAACTGGACTGTGTTGTGCCTGGAGCC
>CAZPMV010000005.1:20318-31852 GCA_964587335.1 uncultured Anaerolineales bacterium | reverse complement strand
GACGGCCACGGCCGCCGGCTTATTGGTGGCTGTCTACTGCTGAGGGAGGGTTAGCTCCAAGGCCATCTATGGCGTCGCTGTGGGCTCCAGTACCCGAATGTGCGTTGCCAACACACTGCCATCGGCTTGCTGATTTCCCTCTACCTCTGCCCACCGGCCGATCTCCGCCTCTCCCACGATCTCTGCCTGGCTCACGATCACGGTGGTGTTTCCCACCTGCCAGCGGTCCCCATCGATACTCCGAATGATGTCCGTGAATTCCACTTGCTCTTGCTGTCGGCAGTCTACGACGACGCTCTCAACAACCACCGAGCCATCGTGATGCTTGAGGGCTCTGACTTGGGCCGAGCAGCCAACTTGAGGCGTATCTCCGCTTACGGTTCCCGAGGCGACGTCTATACGGTTTCCGACTATCGTCCACGTCTGGCCCTGAATGCTCTCAATGATGCCAGTGAACTCCCAGCGTTCCGGAGCGGGTTCCTCAACCTTGATGGAGATGGCCACCAGGGCGTCATTGCGCCATTCAGCAGTGACCCAGACGTCAGCGGCCACCGCGGCCTCCCCCGCCGTCTCGTCAACAACCGTTTCACCTGTCACCAACACTCGCTGTCCGTCTATCAGCCAGATGTCGCCTTCTTTGCTTTGGATGACGCCTTTGAAGCGCACTACTCGTGGCAACTCCGGCGTCGGGGTCGGCGGCACTGGTGTGGGCGTGGTGGTCTGTGTCGGCGTGTCGGTCGGTGTCGGCGTACACGTGGGCGTAACCGTAGGCGTACACGTGGGCGTGACAGTCCCCGTAGCCGTCGGAGTTGCCGTCTGTGTTGGCGGTGGCGCGACAGTTGGCCTTGGTATGGGAGTCTCGGGCAGCTCAGGTGTATCGACCGGCGGAAGCGCCGTCGGCCCGCCCGCAGCAGCAGGGGAGTCGGTTGGTGAAGGGATGATCGTCGGCGTCCAAGTAGGTGTGGCCGGAATGGCCGTTGGCTCGTCTATTTCCGGAGGCGGTTCTGGCCTGACAACAGGCGGCGCCAGGATGCGGATGCGGCGGGCCACCAGCTCGCCGGGGCGCTCCACCTGGGCTTCCACCAGGGCACGAGCCCCTATGGCCGGTATTCCTTCCACTTCGGTCAGCGCATCCAGGTTCGCTGTCACACCGCCGACAAGCCAAATCTCCGCGTCCATCGCTTCGATCATGCCGCTGAAGTCAAGCCGCTCCACGACGCGGCCGCGGGTTACGACTTCCTGTGCCTCCTCCCTGTGCCGTTCGTCAAAGTGCTCCTGGAGCGACTCTTTGGCCTCGGGGTCACGTGCCAGGGAAAGCTGCACGCGCTCGACGGTCAGCTTCACCGGATAGAGGACATCGCCCGGCAGCGAGCGAGCGGAGGCGGCCACGGTGCTGCCGGTCAGCAAGGCCAGTACCAGCAGCGTCGCCACAGCCACTGTTGCCCACGCCGGTGCGTGGGTCACGGGAGCCCAGGAGATGCGTGGCAGCCGAAGCCGCGGGCGTGAGCGCTGTCGGACTGCAGCTCGCCCACGGTTCAGGCGGGCGGAGGCTGCTGCGGCCAGGAAGTCGGCCTTGGCTTTTGCTGCTGCTTCCGGCAAGCGCGGCGGTACAGCATCTGCTTGACGGGCGACTGCCACGACTGTGAGCAGCGGCTCGATCTCTTCCCTGTGCGCCTGGTAGCGCTCCAGGCAGGCTGAGACCGATTCCCCTTCTAGCAGATGGTCAATGCATTCAGCCAGAATCGTGATGAGTCGTTTGCGCTTGATCATTGTTCTATCGACTGAGCTGACATCAGGCCCCGGAGGGCGATCACTGCCCGGTATTGCAGCGCCTTGACCGCGCCTTCCGACTTCCCCAGGGCGCTGGCCACCTCAAAAACGCTGTGGCCTTCCAGAAAACGCATGGCCACGACCTGCGCCTGATCGTGTGTGAGTTGCTGCACTGCCAGTAAGAGTCGTTCGTGAGCCAGTTTCCGATTTGTCATCTCTACCGGGTTCCCATCGGCGGCGAGAAGCGGAGGGGCATCATCCAACGAGACGCTCCTGGTTCGAGAGCGCCGCCGGAAGTGGTCCACCACCAGATTGTGAGCAATGCGATAGAGCCAACCAGAGAAAGATGTCTTCCAAGCCTGACCCTTCTGGATCGCTTCCAGCATGCGCAGAAAGACCTGGGCGGTCAGGTCGTCTGCGAGATCGGCATCGCCAAGGCGTCGGTAGAGATACCTGTGTATCTTCGGGGCATAGAGATCGTAGATGGCTTCCAGAGCTGCCGCATCGAGCTGTTTGGCTCGCTCCAGAAGCTGCCCCTCATCATCATCATGGGCTACATCGACTACGAACATGCCTCTACTATCCTTAGACGCTAGAATCGAGAAAAGATTACGCTCGCTGGCGAATTGGTGCTCACACAGGCTGACCGGCAGGTGAGAGGACAGGTTATGGTACGGGTTCCCTGTCTTACGGCTCCACCAGTTCGCCAGTCTCCTGTTCGCTTGCTTCCTTGGATGCTCTCCAGACGACATAAATGCGCTGCAAGGCGGTGATCTGGCTGAGGATGGCCAGCAGCCACAGTCCGATACGTACTTGGCCCACGATCAGGGCAGTTATGAGGAGAATCACTCGTTCCACCCGGGTCATAAAGCCCTTTTGGCACTCAAGACCGACGCTTTCGGCCCTTGCCCGCGTGTAACTGACCAGCAAAGAGCCCACGATGGCGACGTAGAGGAGCACCAGAGCTTCGCTATCGCCCAGGCGCAGGAAGTAGATGAAGAGCCCCAGAAGGGTCACCGCCTCTGAATAGCGGTCGAGGGTGGAATCAAGGAAGGCGCCGAACTGGGTAGAACGGTCCTGCAATCGGGCCATCACACCATCCACGCCATCGGCCCCCGCTCCGATGAGCATCAGAAACCCGGCTAATCGCAGATGCCCCAAGGCCAGCAGTGTGGCTGCTCCTGCTATCATCAGCAAGCCGAGGATGGTGACATCATTGGGGGAAGCCCCTATGAAAATGAAGAAGCGGGCGATCGGCTCGGTGATCCACATGGTGTAGCGGCGTAAGAGTCTGGTGATCATGAACTACTCCGGGAGGGGAAGGTTATGGAACGGCGAAATCAGAGCAATCATACACCCAAATCCGTCGCCTGTCAAACCAATCCAACTCGCTCGGACAGAAGCGGTGCTTCGAGGCTTGCACCGGAATCCAACGAGCCACCTGATGTCGGGCAGGTGGCTCGTCCGTTCTTGTCATCTCAGCGTGACCTCGCCAGTTGGATAGAGCCCTTACTTCATGAGCAGTGGCGCATAGACGCACGAATCCGCCACAAAGAGGTTGACGTCCACTCCCTGGATGCGGTTCGCGACGTACTCGGGCCAACCGATGATGACGATGGTTGCCACGTGCTGGCCCACGCTGAGCCCGCTTGGATCAACCTGCACATGGATGACGTCAGGCGTGTCGCCGCTTTCTGGCGCGAGTGTGATCCAGTCCACTGGGGGCAGAAGCTCCCCACCAAGGGCTATGCCCTGGGCAGTGACTTCCGGTGCTTCGCCAGCAGCCGTATCCAGCAGCCCTGCTAGCCCCCCTGCGGACGGTTCGACCGCTATCGCCATCCACTCAATGTCGCTTCCCCCTCCCTGCTGGGAGATAGCCACTCTATGGGATTGAATGGCATCGGAACAGGAAGCGACGAGCTCTAGGGTCGCGGGGCTGACTTGCATGACGGGCGGCCGTATGATCAGGGTCACTGGAAGAGTGAAGGGGCTGCCTATCACGTCGCCAGCGTCGAAGACAATGTTCCCGATGTGCGTACCGGGATACAACTCCTCGCCGTGTATCTCCACCCAGGCTGTGGTCGGCGTGTTGCCTGCCTTGGGGGTGATCTCCAGCCAGGCGACGTCCGGCGTCGCAGTCCATGACAGCGACGTACCGCCGCCCAGATTCTGAACGGTCACAGATTGCAGCGGGGGATTGGTCTGTCCCTGATCCATCTCGAAGGCAAGCTCGGCAGGGGTCACACCAAGCCGCGGCAGCGTGACAACCACCGCCAGCGTCACGTCAATGTACTGAGGACTACCTCCTATGCCGGCGTCAGCATCGACGCGGATCTGCCCTGAGTAGGTGCCACTGGACAACGTCGTGGGGTCCACGGAAACGCTCAGAGTAAAAGGCGTGGTGCCGCTGGCGGGGGTGACACTCAGCCAGTCGGCTCCTTCAGTGACAGTCGCCGTCCAACCGAATTCATCACCTTCCCCCACGTTGCTGATGAACACTGCCTGGGCTGGTGGGATGACACCCGCAAAAGTGAAAGACAGCGTGCCAGTATTCGCCCCCAGCGTTGGCCCTGCGGCAATGCCTGCGCCATCCAGGTTGCCCACAGCGAAGGGACCCTTGAAGGAGCCGGATTCCTCGTAAAAGGTGTCACTTGCATCGGGCCTGTCATAGACGCGATACTTGGTACTGCGCACCAGAATCACTTCGTCCCTGCCGTCGCCTTCCAGGTCGCCGGTCTCCATGGCCAGCCAGCCGCCGTAGGGGCTGTTCGCACCCGCCGGCTCAAACGTACGCATGGCCGCTCCAGCGATGTTGCGAGAGATCAGGGTGATGGCCGTGTCGGTGCGATTGCGATACATGACGAGTTCCTCATCCCCGTCGCCATTGAGATCTGCCCCTTCGATGTCGGTGAAGTAGGGGAAGAAGTTCCCCACCCAGACGTCTTCCAGAGAGGTTCCACTCTCCCAGCGGAAGATGAGGATTGAAGGCAGTTCGCCCAGCACGTCCTTGCGCGACGTCACTATCTCCACTCTGTCGCCTGTACTGACCTTGTGGGTGTTGATCAGTTCCAGCAACAGCCAGTCAAAGGTGTACCCTTGCTCGTGCAGCGTGGAGTAGTTGTTAGCGGGATTCTGGATGAGAATGAGACGATCCTTGAATCCTGTCTCGCCATTGCGCATCAGGGCAAGGTCATCGTAGCCATCGCCGTTGACGTCCCCTAGCTCCACATCCAGCCACTTGGTGCCATGCTCCATGTCCTTCTGCAGGGTCCAACCCGTTCCTGTGGTGTTGCCGTCGTACACGAGGATGTGAGATTTGACATTGTTTGCGGCGTCGTCTTCGCGCAGGAGCACGATTTCGGCACGACCGTCGCCGTCAATGTCTCCGGTGGCCATATCGTAGTACTTGTAGGGGGAGCTGATGCTCCACTGGCCAGCGACCGCCACCTGCCCCGGCTGGACCACGGGATCGAAGAGTTTGGCTAGACCACCTTTGCTGGCCAGGATCTCCTGATCGCCATCGCCGTTGAAGTCGCCCAAGGTCACGTCTGTCCATCCGGTGTCGTCCGATTGCCAAACCACTTCCTCGTAGCCGCTGGGAACGTTCGGGTCCGCGGCCTTGATGCGGCCATTGCCTTCCAGCAGAACCAACTCGTCATCCTGCACGGCCAACCCCAATGCTCTCTGCTCAGCCCAGGGGCTGACGAGAAGCATCACAGGCGCCATGGTGATGGTAAGGGCCAGGAAGGCCGTCCACCATATTGACTTGCGCATTGATTGTCCTCCTATTGAACAAAGTGAATGCCGGCAAGCTGGCCGGCACTTGCTAGTGGGGATTATAGCACAACCCCAGATATGGGCAAGAACAAGCCTCTCTCTGTCAGGCTGTCACGTCTGCTGCGATCGCCACGATCGCAGATGCCGCAGATCACTATCCCGTATCTCAACATGCAGCAGTTGATGTCCCCGGCAGTAGGCGTTCTCTTGCAGCGCTTCTTCAAGACTGCTCCATTGCTGGGGGTAGAGCTCGTCGTTGCTGGTCACTCGCCAGAAGCCGCCGCTCTTGAATATGCACAGCACGTGCGCAGCGTGCAGCAACCCAACCTCGAAGGGGTTGATGGCAATGGTGACGACGTAGCAGTCGGGTGGGGCATCGCAGAAGGGTAGGACGTTCTGGGCCGAGAAGTAGGCCAGTCCATCGCAATCGTCCTCGAAGAGGCCCTGCGTCTGAAGTTGCCATTCTATGTACTCCAGGCTTGGCAGGGTGTCGAAGGCACCGCCCAAGGGCTCCGCTTTCCAGCGGACGGCGGTGGGTAGCCACTGTCCATATGCTTCTAGAGAGGCTTGGGAACGCTGCTGCCACGGAAGGTGGGGACGCCACAGGTCTACCAGCCGTGAAAGTGACACTTTTCCCCAGCGGAACCAGGTCTTGAGGCCGAATACGTAGAGGGCTACCAGGCATCGTTGTATCATAGTCTCAGGGTCTCAGGGTCTCAGGTCTCAGGTCTCAGGTCCCAGCCCTGTTCCGGCTTCTTCTGGGGCTTCGCCAAATGCTCTTGGAACCACTCGAGGGTCAGCCGCAGCCCTTCCTCCAGCACCACTTGCGGTTGCCAGCCCAGTACTCGCCGCGCCTTGCTGATGTCCGGCCGGCGGGTTTGGGGGTCGTCCTTCGTGCGCTCGTCCGCCGGGGTCACAAACACGATTTCCGAGGAACTGCCGGAGACTTCCAGTATCTTGTGGGCGAATTCGAGAACGGTCATTTCGTGCGAGTTGCCCAGGTTGACCGGGTACACCTCGTCGGACAGCAGCAGACGGTAGAGCCCCTCCACCATGTCCGAAACGTAGCAGAAGCTGCGGGTTCGCGACCCGTCGTCGTAGACTGTCAGTGGCTCTCCCAGCAGCGCCTGCTTGACGAAATTGGGCACCACGCGGCCATCGTCCAGTCGCATGCGGGGGCCGTAGGTGTTGAAGATCCTGGCAGTGCGCGTCTCCAGGCCGTGAGCCCGATGGTAGGCCATGGTCATTGCCTCGGCGTAGCGTTTCGACTCATCGTACACGCCGCGCGGGCCGATGGGGTTCACATTGCCCCAGTACGTCTCAGGTTGTGGATGCACTTTGGGGTCGCCGTACACCTCGGAGGTGGACGCCAACAGGTAGCGCGCTCGCTTGACCACGGCTAATCCCAGCGTCTTGTGCGTGCCCAGCGCTCCTACTTTGAGGGTCTTGATTGGCTTCTCCAGATAGTCCACAGGACTGGGCAACGACGCCAGATGCAGGATGACGTCCAGCGGCCCGTCCAGGTGGATGTATTCGGTCACGTCGTGAAAGATGAAACGGAAGCGGCGGTGACTGGTCAGGTGAGCGATGTTATCCGTGGACCCAGTGACCAAGTTGTCCATGGCGATGACCTCGTGGCCTTCGGCCAGGAGGCGGTCGCAAAGGTGCGAGCCGATGAAGCCAGCACCGCCGGTGACAAGAATGCGCATGTGTTCCTCCCCTAGTCCTCGTCCTCTCCCCCCTGCTCACGCCGGAAGACACCCAGCGTTAGCATGAAGATAAACGCCAAATCCACCAGGAAAATCGAATTGTCAATCAGGCCGTGCGCTGCGGTGGCCACCAGGCCGGCCAGCAAGCCCAGCAGGAGCACTCGTCGGTCTGCGTTGGCTGTGCGTCGCCACGCTCGCCACCCGGCCCGGAAGCCAGCCACCATCAGCCAGAGGCCAACCGCCAGCCCCAGCAGCCCCAGCCGTGTCCAGAAGTCCAGCACGACATTGTGCGGATGGCTCAGGTTCAGTTCCTCCCAGGCTGCTGGTAGCACGTAGCGGGTGCGGTACTCGTAGAGGAAGTTGTCCAGTCCTACTCCCAGCCAGGGATGGTCGAGCGCCATGTTCACCGCCCCTCGCCACAGTCGCAGGCGGATGAAGCTCGTGCCCTGGGTGAAATCGAACAGCCCCGCGAAGCGCTCCGTGTGGAAGAGGGGGATCATGGCCAGCCCGGCCACCAAAAGGAAGGCCAAGGCGATGACCAGCGGCCGCCGGCGTTTCTTGCCACCCACAGCCTGCCAGCCGGCCAGTCCCAGAAACAGCACGGCTGCTGGCAGTCCGAGCAGAAATGCCCCTTTGCTGAAGGTGACGATGCAAGCCAGGCCGATAGGGATCATCAGCAGGCCGTAGGCCCAGCGCCGCCAGCGGGTGCGTCCGTACGCCATCACCGCGCCCAGCAGCGGCACGATGCGATCCAGGTACAGCCCCAGATTGTTGGGCGAGCCATAGAACGCTCGAATCCGCCACACCCCTTCCACGTCCACCCGCCCCTGCCCCGTAGCCAACTGCCACAGGCCCACGGCGCTTACCGCCAGCGCACCCAGCACCAGCCCGTCCATCAGAGGCCAGAGGGACAATGGCTTTCCATCGCCTCGCTGCACATGGCTCACCAGCAGGTAGAACAGCGCGGACTCCAGGATGACCACGCGGAACTCACGCTGGGCCACACCGGTGTTGCGGGCTGTCAGCAGCGAAAGGGCGGATACGGCGACGAACGCCAGGACAGGCCAGTCCAGATTCGCTATGCGTGGTTCGTGATGGGTGATGCGGCGGCGAAGCCAGTGGAGGGCCAACAGCACTGTGCCCAAGAGGGTGAAGATCTCTACGTGTGAGAACTGGCGACCCAGGATGGTTTTGGGGCGCAGGAAGAGGGGGATAGCGAAGGCGATCAGTGGCAGCGCCAGATCGAGCCGCAGCGCCAGCAGCAACGCCAACAGGCTCAGGCTGAGCAGGTCTAGTACCAGCCAGGGGGAGAAGGCAAAGAGCGCTGCTGCTGCAACGACGCCGGCGACCTGCCAGCGTTCGTCCAGGCGGTGAAAGCGCGCGGCCACAGTGCCCAGACGTTTTCCAGCGCATCGCAGGCTCTCCCGCGTCGCCGGGCGACTGGCCAGACGCACTCCGTTGCCGATGGTCAGGGAGGCGAGAAGTCCCAAGCCTCCCAGCAGCCACGTCTGCCAGGGGCTCTGCTCGCGACTGACGATGATCCGCCGGATGGGCCACTGTCCCCAGCCGCCGGTAGCGACGATACGTGCCTGGTGCAAGCCATCGTCCAGGTCGCGAGCCACCCTCACTCGTTCGTGTGCCGAGAGCGGATCGTAGAGGGTGAGGTTGCTCTTGCCGTCTCCGTCCCGCGGCAGCGCGTTGGCTGGCTGTCCATCCACAGTCACCGTGAAGTAGGCCCAGTACGGCCCTCGCTGAATATCCAGGTCGAGCCGCGTGCCCAGGAAGGCGAATTCCAACGTGTCGCCGTTCTGGCCGACGTCGGCAGCCTCGGGAGTGATTCGCCAGTTGCCCCTGTAGCGGAGCGCGGGGTGATCCGGCGCGTGCACTCCCGGAGGGAGTAGCGGAGCTTCGCTGATTGCTTCGCATAGCGTTGTCAGCGCTGGTCGAGGCTGTCCTGTCTGGTCAACCAGAGCGAATCCCCAGTGAGCATCGTCGGGAGCAACGTCTGGGTGGTAGTTGGCCCAGAACATGAGCCCCAGCCAGGGCCAGTCGCGTCTTGCCCGCTCGAAGGCCTCAACGATGTAGTTAGCCTGCGTCGCCTCGTTCACCTGTCCCCAAATGGAGGGCGCACCCGTCCAGCCAGGCGGCGACGCGTTCCAGCCGAATTCCACGGCCCACAGCGGCGTGTGCGCGTCGCCGTGCCGCTCCATCACCTCCCGCACCAGGGCGATCCGCCCGAAGTTCAACACGTCCGGGCTCAGCAGCGGGTCGTCAGGGCCGGCATTGAAGCCATAGGGCTTGGCGGCGGCGATGTCGAACCACTCGGCTGCGCCTATCCGGTAGAGTTGATCTAGATAGGTGATGTCGCTGAGGTTGGCGCCGCCCGTCTCCACGGTGGGCGCCAGGCCGGCCAGCAAGACCCAGGCAGTGGGGTCGGCTGCCTTCACCTGCACGAAGCCTTCGCGCAGCAGTCCGAGGTAATCTGCAGGGTCGGCTAAGCGTGCGCCCCAGTGCGGGGCGATGTTTGGCTCATCCCAAATCTGGTAGAAGTCCACTATCTCCCCGTAGCGGCGGGCGAAGGCGGCGGCGAAGTGGCCGAAATCGGCTCGCTCATGTGGGGGGGCGAAACGGTTGCTGGCATCCGCTTCGGCTCGGGCCCAGGCAGGCGAGGTATCCAGCACGGCGATGAGGTGCAGGTTCCGCTGCTCAATGGCCTGCACGATACGGTCCCAGGCGGCCCACTCGAACTGATCAGGCTGCGGCTCGATATCTGCCCAGGGGAAACGCTGCCGCAGCCAGTTCAGGTCGGCTGCCTGGAGGTCATCCAGCGCGGCAGCCAGTCCGACGTCGTCGTACTGTTCCAGCGCCACGTTGACCCCCAGCCGCTCGTGGACGGCGGGAGTGATCGCCGGCGGCGGGCCGTAGGTCACGCCGCTCTCCGCCCGGCGCGCGCTCCGCCATAGCCCACTCCCTGCGCCAAGGAAAGCCAACACGAGCAGGAGGTGCAGTGCCAGTATCAGAAGGGGTCGGCAGGCTCCAGTGCGGATGGATATTGAGGTCGTATTGCCTCCGTGCATAGTCTGGAAATCGTACCACAGAATCGCCGTTTTGGGAAACGGGGATAGCATCCTCATTTGCGTAAACCCGCCTCCTCCTGTAAAATGCATAGCAGGTGAAACGTGACGCGCGAAGTGACCCTACTCAAAAAGGCGGAAGCCATCAGCGGATGAAGCGGCTAGGATGGGAGAGAATCCGCTCAATCCGCTGACGATCTTGCGGTCTCTCAGAGGCGTCGCCAAGTGCAAAGCGCAAGACGTAGGAGGAGGCCGACGATGAGCGAGGAAGCCACCTATGAAGAGCAAGAGACCGTAACGGTGGAAGGCGAAGAACTCAGGGACGTCCAGGCGGAGACGGTGCACATGCACCAGAGCGCGGCGGGGACGATCACTGCCAAGCAGGTGACCGTCGAGCAGGGCGGCGTGCAGCGCATTGAGGCGGACACGGTCAGCCTGACCCAGGGTGGGGTGCAGACCATCCAGGCTGGACAGGTCGAGCTGCAGCAAGGCGGGGCTGTATCGGTGCGCGGCGAGGATGTGCGGTTCACTCAAGGCGGAGCGATCATTGTCGCCGGAGAGGCCGTGAGCCTGAGCGATTCGATGACCATGGTAGTTGTGGGCGACGAGGTGCGGATCGAGAACAGTCGCACGCTGCTGCTGCTGGCCGACACCGTCGAGGGGGACGTGCAGACCGTCCTTGATAAGGAGACGGCCATCGCCTTCGGCGCTGCCGCCGGCCTGATCTGCGGCCTGTTTTGCCTGTTGAGGGGATTGCTCAGCCGCAGGGGGTAAGCCAAAGGAAAACGACCATGGCGAGCAGTAGATACGCTGGCGACCGGGCCGCGAAGTGGATGCGTTGGGCTGCCCGTGGGATAGGCACGCTGGCCGCAGTATTCTGGCCGCTCGCCTTGTTGGCCAGCGCGATCGGTGAAATGATCGGGGGCGAATTCGAGCGGTCGCTGGAAGGGGCGATGCTGGCAGCCCTGGTGATCGTTGCGGTGGTGGGTGTTGTCATCGCCTGGCGGCAGGAAGTGATCGGTGGGGCGATAGCGGTCATCGCTGGCGTTGCCCTGTGCGTCTTCGCCTACGTCACCGCCGGCTTCAACCAAGGCTTCGCCATGGCGGTTTCCGGTGGGCCCTTCCTGTTGGCAGGCGTTTTGTTCCTCGCAGGTTGGTGGCGATCCCGGTGAGCGGGTGTGGTGTGCGAACTTGATGTGACATT
>CAZPMV010000005.1:8229-20218 GCA_964587335.1 uncultured Anaerolineales bacterium | reverse complement strand
TTGATGTGACATTGCCTGGCTATCGTCTGGGAATCTGGTTCGATAGCTTCGGATGGGAGTAGCTGTCCATACTCATAGTCGTGATGACGAATCTTGTTGAGATAAGGAGTAACTCGGAGAATGACCACTATGGAATTGCAGGCTGAACCTCGCACTACTGTGGGGCGGAGGCTGAAGACACTGCGAGACCGGGGCTATGTGCCTTCTGTGCTCTATGGGCATGGCATCTCCTCGCAATCGTTGCAGGTCGAGGAACGGGCCCTGAGGCTGCTGTTGGCGCGCGGTGGAGCGTACAACATTGTCTCCCTATCCATCGCTGGCACAAAGGAATCACACATGGTGCTGGTGCGCGAGGTCCAGCGTCATCCCACGAGTCCACGCGTGCTACATGTGGATTTCTACCGCGTGGTGATGACGGAGAAACTGCAGACTCACGTGCCCCTAGTCATCGTTGGTGAATCGCCGGCTGTTGTCAATGACATGGGTGCGTTGGTGCAGAACCTGGACAGCCTGGAGGTAGAGTGTCTGCCGGGTGATCTGCCATCCTCCTTTGAGGTGGACATAAGCATACTGGAGCGCACGGATCAGAACATCACCGTTGGCGACATCGCGTTGCCCCAGGGGGTGGAGATCCTGGACGGCCCGGAGACGGTCATCATCAGCCTGGCCGTCGCACGCATGCTGGAAGAGGAAGAGGAGGAAGAAGTGGAGATCGCTGCTCCTGAGCCGGAGGACGTTGAGGTCGTGGCCAAGGGCAGGGCGGCGAAGGGCATCGCAGGGGAAGCTGAGGAAGAGTAACTGGATTTGGCTCTGCGTAGGGGCAGCCGCGATGGTTGCCCCTACGTCCTATTCTCCGTTCTCAATCTGGGGCATCACCTCCCGCGTCCACTGCAAGGGATCCACAGCCACGTCTCCCACCCGCAGCTCCCAGTGCAAGTGGTCGCCAGTGGATAGCCCCGTGCTCCCCACGCGGCCCAGTGGATCGCCCTGCGCTACCTCATCCCCTTCCTCGACGAAGATCTGCCACAGGTGCCAGTAGCCACTGTGCACGCCCGCGCCATGATCGAGGATCACCGCATTACCACGTACGGTCAGTTGTTCGGCCAGGACGACTTGGCCCGCTGCGGGCGCCAGCACCAGCGCGCCCTGCTTCGCTCCGTAGTCCACCCCAGCGTGAGAGCTGCTCACTGGGCCGTCATTGTACGACCGTCTCTGCCCGAAGCGGGAGGTCACGGGCCACATCGGGCGTACGGGGATGGCAAAGTGCCCTTGCCACAGGGGCTCTGAGGCGCTCACGGCCCAGATTGCCCCCAGTCGCTCCCGCTCGCGCCGCAGCAACTGGGGATCCAGCAGACTGCTCGTTGCTGCCGATAGATAGATGTGCCCTGTGTCGAAGTCCCCTGCCTGCACGAGGATGTCTGCGCTTGACGTCCACTGCTTGTTGTGGCCATCCAGCGCTTCCAGGGCCAGGGAATGCGGCCCTGGCTTGGCCAGCGCGTGCACCCCTGCCAGCGCCCAGTAGTGCCATTCGCCTCCCGTGTCTGTCTCCTCGGCTACCCAGTGCAACGCATGGTCATCGAACGTCCCGGTCAGAGTCAGCGGTCTGCTGGCTTCTACGGCTATCGTCCAGGTCTGCCCCTGGATCGGCAAGAGCGACGACACGCGCAGTGCGGTGATGGGTTCCGGCAGCGTTGTGGGGAACTCAATGGCTGACCCCGGGATCAGCAATAGCTCACCGACGGAGATCAGGTCAGGGTTCAAGAGCTCGTTGGCGGCCGCGATCGCCTCCACAGAGGTGCCATAGCGCGCCGCCAGCTCGCCCAACGTATCACCTGGCCGAACGGTGTGAGTTGTTCCCTCAATGGGGCGCGGCGCCGCCAGGGCAAGTGGCGCTGACAGCAGCAACAGGCTCAGAAGAAGCCACACCGTCGCAGCGCAGTGCCGCCCGCGTTTCATATGCGTCCCTCCACGGATTCCTCACTCGACGCTGCCAGATATTCGGGCTTCAGCGCGGCGATGTAGGGTTGGTTGCGGTGAAGCTGGCGGAGGTCGAGGCCGTAGCCGAAAACGAACCTGTTGGGGATGTCGAAGCCGACGTAGTCCAGAGGGACCTCGATCACTCGGCGGCTGGGCTTGTTGAGCAACGTGCAGACACGTAGGCTCGCCGGACGGCGGGCCTGCAGGATGCGCAGCAGGTAGTCCATCGTACGGCCCGTGTCCACTATGTCCTCGATGATAAGAACATTGCGGCCACCAATTGGCTCATCCAGGTCTTTGAGGATGCGCACTACCCCCGTGGTCTCAGTACTGTGGCCGTAGGAAGAAGTGGCCATGAAGTCAATGGCATGGGGTACGCTGATGTGGCGCATCAAGTCGGTCAGGAAGAGGACTCCTCCCTTGAGCACGGCGATGAGCAGCAAGCCCTGGCCCTTGTAGTCAGCGCTGATCTGCTGTCCCAGTTCAGCCACGCGCGATTGGATCTCTTCGGAGGTGATGAGGATGTCAGCTATGTCGCAGGTCGGCATGTGGGAAGCCTCCGTGATGATTTCTACAGCGAGATGCCTGTGATACGCCAGCGTTGGCGGCCACGCGGCCTGTGCCACCAGCGCGACCAGGGCAAACCCCAGGCCCAGGCCATACCATCGTGTGCCGCATCGCTGAGGTAGAAGGTCGCTTGGTGAGCCTCACTCTCGCGCTGTAGCGCCACCTCCACGCGAGCGGCAAAAGCATCGTAGCCATCGGGGAGCTGCATCGGCTCGCAGCAGTGGCTCCAGTAAGTGGCCGGCCCGACGTAAACCTCCGCTCTTGGCACGAGCGATGCCAATTCCTTCAGTTGCGCCCACTGTTTGCCTGCGCGCTCGGCTATCCAGGCGTCATCTCCAGGCGGATACCCTGGCGGCGGCGTTACCGCCCACCACTGTAGCGCTCCCTCTACGTCGCCCGTGTCCAGGGCCCCAAGGCAAGAAGCGACCACGGCATCGGGCGCTGCTGCTGCCGCCGCAGGCCAGAAGTGCATGGCCAGGGCCAGGACGGCTAGCAAGACAGCACTGCTCAGCAGGCAGGCGAGGATCAGCCTCGGTGCTCTCATATTTGTGCCACCTCCCTCTGCCACGTCTTCCCCGATGAACACCAGAATGCGCTGTTTCGGCGGGAAGCGTCTCCTGGGCATCTTGCCTTACCTTACCGGTCTCGGCAAGCCGCCGGCGGAGCATGGGCAACCGTAGTAGCGACTTCAGTCGCTTTCGCAGCGGCAATCATGACGGAAGCCGTCACTAGGTGTCCCCAACGCTATACGCTCATGCTGTCGTCACCAGACTCGGCACATGAAGCCCTTGAGATATGCCCCCTGGGGGAAGGACAGCAGAACGGGGTGATCGGGCGGCTGCCCCAGCCACTCCAGGAGCTGCACGTCTCGTCCGGCGTCCACGCTCGCTCCAAAGATCACCTTTTGAAACAGGTCCGCTGAGATCAGGCCGGAGCAGGAGAAAGTGGCGAGGATGCCGCCCGGACGCAGAAGCTTCAGTGCCAGCAGGTTGATGTCCTTGTAGCCTCGGGTGGCCGATTGGATCTGCCTCTTTGTCTGGGCGAACTTGGGCGGGTCGAGGATGATCAGATCGAACTGCCGCGCCGTGTCGCGGAAGTTGCGCAGTACTCCAAACACGTCGCCGGCGATCTGTTCTGCTTGGCAGTCCGGATCGAAGCCATTGAGCGCCAGATTGCGCTCGGCCAGTTCCAGTGCCTCGAACGAACTCTCGACGTTGGTCACGTGTTTCGCTCCCCTGGCCAGCGTGTAGACGGCGAAAGCGCCCGTGTAGGCGAACGCGTTGAGCACTTCCTTCTCGGCTGCGTAGGCCGCCACGCGTTGCCGGTTCTCCCGCTGATCCAGGTAGAAACCGGTTTTCTGTCCTGCGGTGATGTTTACGGAGAAGCGATGGCCATGTTCCCGTACTTCCACCAGGGGCGGAGGCATCTGGCCCGCCAGCAGGCCAGCGTATGGTTCCAGTCCCTCCTTGTGGCGCACAGCCACATCGCTTCGCTCGTAGATGCCTCGTGGCTTCTTCATCTTCTCATCCGCCACCCTATCCACCATCCCTATCAGCAATTCGATGATGGTCTTCTTCTGCCGCTCAATGCCCGCGGTCAGGAACTGCGCCACCAGCCAGTCACCGTAGCGATCCACCACCAGCCCGGGCAGCCCGTCGCTCTCGGCGTGCACCAGCCGGTAGGCGGTGGTCTCGGGGTCAGCGGCCAGCGCAGCGCGGCTGGCGATGGAGCGCTGCAACCGCCGTTCCCAAAAGTTTCGGTCGATCTGCTCCTCAGCGTCCCAGGTCAGCAGCCGCACGGTGATCTGAGAGCGGCGGTTGAGGTAGCCGCGGGCCAGCCACTCGTCGGTGGCACTGACCACGTCCACCACATCACCATCGGCCGCTTCTCCTTCGATGCGCCGAATGGCGCCGGAGAAAAGCCAAGGGTGATGGTTGATAACGGGTTTCTCTCTGCCGGGTTTCAGAAGCACTCTGACCATGAATGTCCTCGTCAAGATCGGTCAAGCAACATGCAGCGCACAACATCGTGCGACCTGCTGCGTACTGCGTGTTCTGTCTACTGTGCGCCTCGCGTCAGCCTGTGAAAGCGCAGTTGCAGCACACGCTGCGTGGCTGCCGTGACCCGCGTCCGCTCGTCCTGCCGATAGCCTACCACCCAGGCGATGCCTGATCGGCCGACCAGCAGCGGCCAGCGGCTGCGCAACTCCCGCGGCAGCTTGACGTTGATCATGAAAGCGGAAAGCTCAGCAGTCTGGCCGCCCATGCCCAGTGGCTGAAAGCGGTCGCCGGGCTGCCTGGGCCGCAGATGCAGCTCAACGCCCGCTTCCTCCGCGTCCAGGAAGGCCTGCCAGCGGTCGGCGTTTGCCTCCCATCCGGCTGGCAGTTCCGCGTGTGTCAGCAGGGCGGTCTCGACACGCCAGTCCGTGTTGGGCAGGGTGACGGCGCCTGGCATGGGCAACGTGAGCTGCGGCGCGTGCAGCAGCGGCAGATTGGGCGGCGACGGTTCGCACTCCTCCTCCGCGACCACCAGGCGATCGTAGCCAAGTGTGAGCATGAGCCCTTGGGGCAAGGTGGCCTGCGCTCCAGTGGACTTCTCCCGCGCCAGCCACAAAGCGTCCTCGATGTGCACGAAGCTGATGTTGCGCAAGCCGTGCCGCAATCGGTGCACCGCCTCGCGCAATGTGGCTCTTTGCAGGCTGCGTGGCAGTTCCCTCCATGCCGTCAGGTCGAACTCGATGACTCTCTCGGCTTCGGCGATGACCGTTTGCGTCCACGCTTGTTCGAGCGAGGCTCGCAGCAGAGCGTAGTCGTCGGCGATGACTCTTGCCGAGCGGCGAAGGATGTCTCGCACCTGGGGATTGTACGTTTCCAGTAGAGGCAGGAGCTTGTAGCGCAACCGGTTGCGGTGGAAGGTCGTATCAAGATTGGAACGGTCGAAGCGGGGTTGCAGACCGTGTGCCAGGCAGTAGGCTTCGATCTGAGAGCGTGGGACTTCCAGCAGCGGACGGACCAGCCGCAGCCTGCAGGTATCCGGTTGCTCACCAGCGGGCAGCAGCGGTAGTCGCAGCGTGTCCAGTGGAGTCACTGGCAGCATCCCCCGCAGGCCTGCCAGACCTGCGCCTCGAAGCCAGTGCATGAGCACCGTCTCGGTCTGGTCGTCACCATTATGCCCCACGGCGATGGTGCGCGCTCCGATCTGCCGGGCGAGGTGGGCCAGGAAAGCGTAGCGGGCCTGGCGGGCGATCTCTTCCAAGGCGATGCCCTGCTTGGCAGCCAGAGCGGGCACATTCACCCTCGCCACAGTGCAGGGCAACTCCCAGGCTGCGGCGGTCTTGCGCACGAAGGCTGCGTCAGCGTCCGCTTCGGCGCCGCGAATCCCGTGGTGGAGATGTGCCACGTGAAGCTGAAGCCCGTATTTGGACCCTGACTGGTGTAGGACGTGCAACAGGCACAGGGAATCCGGGCCGCCTGAAACCCCGACCACCAGCTTTTCACCGATGGTGAACAACTGATGTCGCTCAATAGTACGTCGCACCCAGGTCAATAGATCTCGCTTCACGGTTGAGCCTCGCGCGGTTGCCATTAGGTACCAGGGCGTTCCTGATCACGGGGCACTGATCCCTGGTGCCTGACCCGCACAGGATTATACCACTCGTTTTCCCTCTAAGCCAACTTGTGGTATAATGTTTAGCGGTTCTGGGGCGAGACTGCTCGCCTCGGCCGAAAATCATGCTTCAGGAGAAAACGCGTGGCTAGCCCTCTCAACTGGTTACTGGGCCTCTTCTCCCTGGATGTAGGTATTGATCTGGGGACGGCCAACATACTGGTCTACGTTCGTCGCAAAGGGATCGTGATCCGAGAGCCTTCCGTGGTGGCTATCGAAACCAAGACGCAGAAAGTTCTGGCTATCGGCGAGGAAGCGAAGGCGATGGTGGGCCGCACGCCCGCTAACATCATGGCCATTCGCCCACTGCGGGATGGTGTCATCTCTGACTTCGATGTCACGGAGAAGATGCTGCACTACTTCATCAATAAGGTACATGAGCGCATGGTGATGCGCGTTCCCCGCCCGCGAGTGGTGGTGGGGATTCCCAGCGGCGTGACTGAGGTGGAGAAGCGGGCGGTGTATGACGCTACCACCAGCGCTGGAGCGCGGGAGACCTATCTCGTTGAGCAACCTATGGCCGCCGGCATTGGCGCCGGGCTGCCTATCACCGAATCCACCGGCAGCATGATCGTGGACGTCGGTGGTGGTACCACGGAGGTCGCGGTGATCTCTCTCGGCGGCATCGTCGTCTCTCGCTCTCTGCGCGTTGCCGGTGACGAGATGGACGAGAGTATCATCAACTATGCCCGCCAGAAGTACAACTTGCTCATTGGCGAGCGCACGGCGGAGCAGGCCAAGATCGAAGCTGGCTCTGCCTACCCGCTGGAGGAAGAGCTGACGGTCACCCTGCGCGGCCGCAATCTGATCACCGGGCTGCCCGAGGCCGTGGACGTCAGCAGTGTGGAGCTGCGAGAAGCGTTGAGTGGTCCCGTCAGCGCCATTGCCCAGACGGTCAGGGATACCATCGACGAGACTCCGCCGGAGTTGATCTCTGACCTAATGCAGCATGGCATTGTCCTCTCTGGTGGTAGTTCGCAGTTGCGAGGGCTGGACGAGCGACTGAGCGAGGAAACGAAGATGCAGGTGCGCGTCGCTGAAGACCCCATGACCTGCGTAGCCCTCGGGGCAGGCATGATTCTGGAAGAGCTGGACACGCTGCGCAAGGTGCTGACCGACATGCAGCGGAGGGGCGTAATGCGTTGAGCCGCTAAGCCATGAAGAGTCCGCGCAGAAGCCCAGCCGTACCCCTTCTCCTCATAGCTTTCACCGTCGTGGCCCTCGTCCTGCACGAAGTTGGTTATCTGCAGGCAGTGGAGGATGTTGTCCTTCGCCTCGTCACGCCCGTCCAATCGTGGTTCAGCAACCGGGCCCGCGGCGTCGGCGGTGTGGTGCAGACCCTCCGGGATCTGCGCACCCTACGCCAGGAGAACGCCCGCCTGCGCCAAGACAATGACGCCCTGATCATTGAGAACGTGCAACTCAAAGAGGCAGAGGCAGAGAATGAACGTCTGCGCCGCCTGCTGGACTTCACCAGGGCCAATCCCTCCTACGACTACCGCGGCGGCGAAGTGGGCGCCCGCGTGATTGGACATGACCCCAGCGCCTATCTTGACTTCGTCATCATTGACCTGGGGGAGAGACAAGGGGCCTCATTCGACATGCCGGTGGTGACCGAGCGGGGGCTGGTCGGGCGCATCACCGAGGTGCACGACACCTCCTCCGAGGTGCTGCTGATCACTGATGTCAACAGTGCGGTCACTGCCCTGATCCAGACGTCCCGTGCCATGGGCGTCGTGCGCGGGTTGGCGGGCGGGGGGCTTCTGCTCGATCAGGTTCCACAAGACGTCGAGGTCCACGAGGGGGAAATCGTCATCACCTCCGGACTGGGCGACAGTTTCCCCAGAGGTCTGGTCATCGGCCAGATCAGCAAGGTGTATCAGCGGGACTACGAGATGTTTCAACAGGCACGCGTGCGCCCTACTGTGGATTTTCGCAATCTGGAGCAGGTGTTGGTGATCACTAACTTCGTGCCTATTGCCGACTTGCATAATCTGCCCGAGGAAGCCGAGACCATCGGCCCGTGAGCCCGAGACCAAGGAGGGTTTGTCATCAGTCCGTACCTCTACGTGCCGCTTCTGGCAGTCGTTGCGCTGCTACAAGTGACTGCCGCCCCACAGATTACCATCCTGGCGGCCAGGCCGGATTTCATGCTCTTGGCTGTAGTAGCCTGGAGCCTGTTGCGCGGGACAGAGGAGGGGATCATCTGGGGCTTCGTGGGGGGACTTTGTCTGAGCCTCTTCTCCGGCGGGCCGTTTGCTCTTCCGGCGCTGGCGCTCATCGCTGTGGGCTTCTTCTCCGGATTGGGACACACGAACATCTATGGAGGGGCGACCGGCCGGTCGCCCCTACTGCCTCTCGTCACTACGCTGGTGGCTACCCTCATCTACGGGTCGTTCTCCCTATTCCTCTTGTACATCACAGGACGCTCAGTCGTCTGGCTTGATACCCTGTTGCGCGTGATGCTGCCTTCCATGGTATTCAATGGTCTACTCATCATACCAGTCTACGTCGCCTTTCGCTGGCTCCACCACAGGACAGGGCACGAGGAGCTGCGATGGTGAGCTCTCAGAGGCCGCGGCGGTCCATGTCCCGCGTCCTGTTGTTGCGCATCGCCGTCGTACTGGCATTCGTCACCCTGGCCGGTCAGCTTTGGCGATTGCAGATCGTGCAGGGCGACACCTTCCGCTGGAGAGCCA
Organism: uncultured Anaerolineales bacterium; assembly: GCA_964587335.1. Lineage (GTDB taxonomy): Bacteria > Chloroflexota > Anaerolineae > UBA3071 > UBA3071 > UBA3071. The sequence goes on along the minus strand of CAZPMV010000005.1, from coordinate 11,309 downwards.
ACAACAATCGCTTCCGCGTACTCCCCGAGCCGGCGGCGCGGGGCGTGATCTACGACCGCCAAGGGTCTATTCTGGCCCGAAACCTGCCGCGGTATCAGGTCGTGATAGTGCCCGAGGATCTGCCTGAAGAAGAAGTGGAGCAGGCACGTGTGCTGCGGCGGCTGATACGGTTGCTGGAAACGCCGTCCCCAACCTCGGCAGGGGCGAACGGCCATTCGCCCGTACCGGCGACCGGCCGGTCGCCCTCGCTTGAGGAGACCCTCCCTGTCACCGAGACAACGGCGGCAAGCCCCGCCCCAAGTGGGGCCAGCATTGCCCCGGCCTTTCCCTCGCTGGAAGAGCTGCAGGCCCAGATCTCAGAAGCTGCTCGGGAGAGTGTTTTCCGTCCTCTGCTGGTGAGCGATAACATCCCGCGTGATGCTGCACTGCTGATTCAAGAGGAGAGCGGCAATCTACCAGGTATCCAGGTTCAGGTGCAGCCCCGTCGAGAGTATCCCAGCGGCGCACTGACCGCTGCCATCGTCGGCTACACAGGGCCGATTCCCCGTGAGTCCGTGGATGTATACGTTGAGCAGGGATACGCTCAGACGGACGAGATTGGCCTGGTGGGCCTGGAAGCGACCTTTGAGGATGTACTGCGCGGTGAGGCAGGCTACAGGGCGATCGTTGTGGACGTGTATGGTCGCGAAGTGCGCGGCATTGGCTCGCCACAGTCACCCGTTCCGGGCCACAACCTGGTTCTGACCATTGACCTGGAGTTGCAGCGGGCGGTGGAGGAGGCGCTGCGCAACGGCCTTCAGGCGGCCTACCGGCGCGCAGGCGTGGCCATTGCCATGGATCCCAGGAATGGCGCCGTCCTGGCTCTGGTCACCTTGCCCAGCTACGACAACAACCTCTTCGCCCAGGGGATCTCTGCCAAGGCGTACGCGGAGCTCACCGAAGACCTTGACTACCCCTTGGTCAACCACGCCATCAGTGGTATCTATCCCCCGGGGTCTGTCTTCAAGATCATTCCTGCCGCTGCTGCGTTGGAGGAAGAGGTGATCACTCCCCGAACCCTGCTGGGCGACAGCGAGCGATTGGATGGGGCCAACGACGGTGTGATCTGGTTGCCCAACAAGTACTTCCCATGGGACCGGCGTCAAGATCAGCCTTTCTACTGCTGGGTCCATAAGCTCGGGTATGGTCACGGGCGCATCAACGTGGTGACGGCCCTCGCAGTGTCGTGTGACGTTTTCTTCTATCAGTTGTCTGGTGGCCATGTGAGGTTTGAAGGCCTGGGTCTGGAGACCCTCGACCAGTACGCCCAACTCTTTGGTCTGGGGCAGCTTACTGGCATTGACCTGCCTGCTGAGAATCCCGGTCTGGTACCAGACGCCAAATGGAAGCGGCAGGTCTACGGTCAGAGCTGGGTCACCGGCGACACCTACAACATTGCCATCGGCCAGGGCTTTGTTTTGGTCACACCGCTGCAGATGCTCAACGCCACCGTTGCGGTGGCCAACGGCGGTTACCTCTATCGCCCCAGGTTGGTCTATCGAACCACCGATGCGAACGGAGAAGTACTTCAGAACTTCGCCCCAGAGTTGATCAGGGAGCTGCCCATTGCTCGCGAGCATCTGGAGGTGGTGCGCCAGGGGATGTATGAGGCGGTCAACTGGGAGCATGGCACGGCTGCCAACGCAGCGCTGCCCAACGTCACCGTGGCTGGCAAGACGGGCACGGCGGAGTTCTTCATTGATCGTAACCAGGATGGCTGGCCCGACCGAGACGCCGAGGGCAATCTCCCTACCCACGCCTGGTTCACTGCCTTTGCCCCCTACGAAGACCCTGAAATCGCTCTAGTGATCCTCATTGAGGGCGGGGGCGAGGGCTCGAAGGCCGCTCTGCCCGTGGCAGTCGAGATCCTGCAGGCCTATTTTGCTCCTGAGGAGCCTTTGGAGTTCACGGAAACAGCAGGTCAGCCGATTGAGCCGACAGAGCCGATGGATGGGGTGGACGATGGTCAGTAGACGGTGGCGGGATTTCGACTACGTCCTGCTGGTTGTCACCCTGTTCCTGATCGCCATCGGCGTTGTGATGATCTACAGCGCCACCGTCAATGCGCCGGAATTGGAGGAATTGACCCGGCGGCAGTTGATCTACGCTGTGGTAGGACTGGGCCTGATGGGCCTGACAGCCGTAATTGACTATCGCCTTCTGAGCAGCCTGGGCCTTGTGCTGTACTGTATTACTCTGGGGATGCTGGGGGTGGTGTTCATCGTCGGCCAAGTTCTGGTGGGGGCCCAGCGCTGGATTAACCTGGGGCTTTCCATCCAGCCCTCAGAGTTGGCCAAGCTGCTCACCATCATCGTCTTGGCCAAGTTCCTGAGCGATCACGAAGAGGACATCGGACGCTGGCGCTACGTGCTGATGGCTTTGGCCATTTTGATCCCCCCCGTGGTGTTGATCTACCTGCAGCCGCATCTGAGTTCGGCCATCGTGCTCACCGCTGTGGGAGCGATGATGATCTTCGTGGGCGGCATTCGCTGGCTTCACGTCACGATGATCGGTCTGGCTGGCGCTGTTGCTGCTCCTGTGCTCTGGTTCTCCCTCAAGGGCTACATGCAGGAACGTGTGCTGATCTTCATCAACCCCCAGGGCGACCCTGCCGCCAGCTACAACATCGAACAGGCGCTGACCAGCATCGGTTCGGGCGGCTGGTTGGGTAAAGGGTTTCTGCACGGCAGTCAGAGTCAGCTAGGCTTTCTGCGTGTGCGCCACGCCGATTTTATCTTCTCTGTCATCGCTGAGGAATTTGGTCTTGTGGGTTCCCTGCTGCTGCTTCTTCTGTTGTTCATCATGCTTTGGCGGCTGCTGCGCATCGCGGAGATGGCGCGGGACGACTTTGGCCGCTTGATTGTGGTGGGTATGGCCACCCTCATCTTCGTCCAGAGCGTGATCAACATCGGCATGAATGTGCATCTCTTGCCGGTGACGGGCATTCCGCTTCCCTTTGTCAGCCATGGCGGCAGTTCGTTGGTTACTCTGCTGCTGGGACTGGGATTGGCGCAGAGCGTGGCCATGCGACACCGGAAGAT